>NZ_JAPTFQ010000001.1:0-214302 GCF_030985535.1 Stenotrophomonas sp. Sm2128 | reverse complement strand
GCCGCTGGCCGGCTCCCCGATGGATCTGCGGTTGCCGGCCAGCGGCCGGCACTACCGGATCAGTGGCCTCAGGCCGCCAGCGCCACCTTGCGCAGGCGGTCCAGCACGAAATCGGCCAGCTCGTGCGGCGAGTACTTGGCGACGAAGGCGTTGGCGCCCACGCGCTCGACCATGGCGTTGTTGAAGACGCCCGACAGCGAGGTGTGCAGCAGCACGTACAGGCCGGCCAGGCCCGGATGGCGCCGGATTTCCGTCGTCAGCGTATAGCCGTCCATGGCCGGCATCTCGATGTCCGAGATGACCATGGCATAGCGCTCGGCCGGGTTCTCGCCCGAGGCGTGGATCTGCAGCAGATGGTCCAGCGCCTGCTTGCCGTCGGAGAGCAGGGTGGCACCCACGCCCAGCTGGTCGAGCACGCTGCGGATCTGCTGGCGGGCAACGCGCGAGTCATCCACCACCAGCACCTGCAGCTGCGGGCCGTCGGAGGGCATCGCCATCGCCGGATCGAGCACCGCCTCGCCGCGCACCTGGGCAATGTCCGCCAGCACGCTCTCCACGTCGATCACCTGGATCAGTTCACCCTGGAAGCGGGTCACGGCGGTCAGGTAGCTCGATTCGGCGCCCAGTTCCGGCGGCGGGTGGATGTCTTCCACCGCGATGTTGACGATGCGCTCCACGCCGCTGACCAAAAAGCCCTGGATCGAGCGGTTGAACTCGGTAACGACCAGGTAGCCGGGCGAGGTGTCCGCCTCCGGCTCGCGCTCGGGATGGCCGATCGCCAGGCCGAGGTCCAGCACCGGCACCGAGCGGCCGCGCACGTCGGCCACGCCGGAGAACTGGCTGGGCAGCCCGGGCACTTGGAACAGTTCCGGGCGCCGCAGGACTTCCTGCACCTTGAAGACATTGACGCCAAAAAGCTGACGTCCGCCGAGACGGAACAGCAGCAGCGCCAGGCGATTGTGGCCGGCCAGACGGGTCCGCTGGTCGATCCGGTTGAGCAGGTCATGGGACATGGCTGCTGTATCGGCGGGGTAGGCGCCGAACTTGAGGGCGCTCTGCCGCCCACGCGGTCCACGCCGCTTCTGTAGAGTCGACTGTTAGTCGACTGCTCTTCTAGCAGACTGCTCTTCTAGCAGACTGCTCTTCTAGCAGACTGCTCTTCGCGGTCGACTGCTCTTATCCGATCGCGGGAACCCCCGCGCTTCGCGCGAAAGTCGACTGACGCGAAAGTCGACTAACAGTCGACTCTACACATCCCCATCCCGAGGCCTCGTCTCTGGCACACACCTTGCACGCAGCTGGGCCAGGTCCCATCGACAGGAGGCGCCATGCGCCGGGTCACATCTCTATTGGCCATCGCGCTTGCCCTGGCCTCGCCGTGGGCGGCGGCCGCCGACTGGCAACCCGTAGCCAGCATCCGCACCGCAGCGTTGTCGACGCTGCCGACCGGCAGCGAGGGTGAGGCCCAGGTGGCCGATGCGCTGCGCCTGCCCAAGTGTGGCGGCGCGCTGCAGGTACAGCCAACCGCCAACACCACGGTGGAGGTCAGTTGCCCTGATGCGGGGGGCTGGCGCCTGTTCGTGCCGGTGAAGGTGCGGCGCAACCAGACCGTGCTGGTGCTCAATCGTGGAATCGGCACTGGAGAAACCCTCACCGCCGCCGATATCACCACTGCCCAGCGTGACGCTGCCCGGATTGCCGGTGCGGTACTGGCCGATCCCAATGCAGCGATCGGCCGCATCGCTCGCCGTCCGTTGCAGGCCGGAGCCCTGCTGTCGAACAACGACCTGGTGGTTCAGCGTCTCATCAAGCGAGGAGACAATGTAGCCCTGGTGTCGCGTCGCGGTTCGGTCGAGGTCCGCATTGCCGGCCGTGCGATGGGTGATGCCGGTGAGAACGAACGGGTATCGGTCGAGAACCTGTCCTCGCGGCGGATCGTGCAGGGCACGGTCGATGCCGCAGGTGACGTAATCGTGGCGCGTTGAATTACCGCAAAATATCCCTAAAGATCACGGCCCTGCGGCCGTTATCCCTTGTGAACGGCAACTCCAGGACACCCCATGAGCCAGAAAATCGACGGCAACCTGCAGGTCCCCCAGGCACTGCGCAGCGTGACGACCCCGGCCAACAAGCCCGGCGTCAGCACCGATGCGGCGGCGCGCCCGGTCGAGGCGGCCGACAGCCTGCGCCTGACCGGCGAGGCCACCAATCTGCAGGCCATCGAGCGTGAGCTGACCACCGCCCCGGCGATCGACGCCCAGCGCGTGGCCGCCGTGCGCGAGTCGCTGCAGAACGGCACCTACAAGATCAATCCGGACGCGATCGCATCGCGCATGCTCGATCTGGACCAGCAGCTGCACGGATGACCGCGGCGATGAGCGAGCCGCTGCAGCGCCTCGCCCAGGCCCTGGACGTTGAACGCCAGGCCCTGGTCGAGCACGACGTGCACGCCTTGATCCGGGCCACCGGCGCCAAGCTGGAAGCGCTGCGTGCGCTGGAAGGCGCGCCGCCGGTGGGGCAGGGCGAGCAGCTGCAGGAACTGGCCGAGCGCAACCGCGCCAATGGCGTGCTGCTTTCGCGGCGCCGACGCGAAGTCAACTGGGCATTGCGCCAGTTGGGCCGTACCGAAGACGCCTCGGCCTATGACGCCAAGGGCCAGTCACACACCGTTACTGCCCGCCGCCCACTCGCCGTCGCCTGACGCGACGGCGGTCGCACTACCCACCCCCGCGGGCTGAAGCCTGCTGCGTGACCGCGTATATTGGGCGCCTGTTCGAACGTCCCGAGTCGCCGTGTCCGCTGCCAACGCCCTGGTTACCGCCCCCCTTCCTCCGCAGCCGGTGCTGCAGGCCCTGCTTGAGCGCCTGCGCGAAGGGCTGCTGCTGTTCACTGAAGACGGGCAGGTGGCGCTGGCCAATCCGGCTGCGCAGAACCTGTTGGCCGGTGGGGAGGACGGTGCATTGCCGCCGCAGCGGCTGCGTGAGCTGCTGCCACCCGATGCGCTGGAACAGGCGCGGCAGCATGGTCACTGGAACGGCAGCCTGCCGCTGGGGGAGGGTGTGGTCATCGCCCACCTCTACCACCACGGCCCGGTCGGCCAAGGGCACTTCCTGGCGTTGTTCCGCCATATCGAAGGGCAGGAAGACTACGAGCGCGAGCTGCAGCAGCGCCATGCCGAGCTGCGGCAGGCCTACCTGCGCCTGAACGGTACCCAGGAAAAACTGCTGCAGTCGGAAAAGATGGCGTCCATCGGCCAGCTCGCTGCCGGCGTGGCGCACGAGATCAACAACCCGATCGGCTACGTGCACTCCAACCTGGGCAGCCTGCAGGAGTACCTGCGCAGCCTGTTCACGGTGATCGAAGCCTACGAACGCGCCCTTCGTGCGCCCGACCCGAAGGCGTTGATTCCGGAAATCGACGATATCCGTGACCGCCTGGACATCGATTTCATCAGCCGCGACCTGCCGCAGCTGATGGCCGAATCGCGCGAAGGCATCGAACGGGTGACCCGCATCGTGCGTGACCTGAAGGACTTCTCGTATTCCGGCCGCGACGAATCGTGGAAGCTGGTCGACCTGCACGCAGGGCTGGAATCGACCATCAACATCATCTGGAACGAGCTCAAGTACAAGGTCACCCTGGTGCGTGAGTTCGGCCAGCTACCGCTGGTGGAGTGCCTGCCGTCCGAGTTGAACCAGGTCTACATGAACCTGCTGCTCAACGCCGGCCACGCCATTGCCGAGCGTGGCACGATCACTGTGCGTACCGGTGTCGACGGTGACCAGGTATGGGTCGAATTTGAAGACACTGGCGGCGGCATCTCGCCGGAACTGCGCCAGCGCATCTTCGATCCGTTCTTCACCACCAAGCCGGTGGGCAGCGGTACCGGCCTGGGCCTGTCGATCTCCTACAGCATCATCAACAAACACCATGGCCGCATCGACCTGGACAGTACCCCGGGCGTGGGCTCGCGCTTCCGCGTGGTGCTGCCGGTGAAGCAGCCGCGCTGACCGCTTCGGGTAGTGCCGGCCGTTGGCCGGCATCCTCATTGAATCCGGCATCGAGAGCAGCCGGCCAGCGGCCGGCTCTACCAGACGGGATCGTTACCGCAGCGGGCGATCCTCGCCGCCATCGCCGCTCTCGGCAGGCGCCGGACCGGCGTTGCTGCGACGCTGCTCCTCATAGGTGCGGAACGCCTGGTGGATGTGCTTGCGCAGCTCATCGTCGTTCCACGGTTTGGTCAGGAAGCGATAGATCGCGCCACGGTTGATCGCGTCGGTCACCGTGTTCAGATCGGTGTAACCGGACAGCACCAGGCGGATCGTGTCCGGGTACAGCATCTTCACCCGGCCCAGAAACTCGGTGCCGCTCATGTCGCTCATGCGCTGGTCGGACAGGATCACCTGCACGTCGTTGATCGCTAGCAGATCGAACGCATCGCGCACGTTGCCGGCCGCCAGAATGCGGTAGCCATCGCGGCGGAACAGGCGCACCAGCGAGCGCAGCACGTTCTCCTCGTCGTCCAGCAGCAGCAGCGTGCGGTCCGGGCGGGTCTCGGCGAAGGCTTCCGGGCGCAGGTAGCGGCGGCGCAGGGTCATGCCGGCGGCATCGGCCGACATCGGTTCGCCGAACAGGTAGCCCTGGAATACATCGCAATCGTTGCGGCGCAGGAAGCCCAGCTGCGCCTGCGATTCCACGCCGTTGGCAATGACCGTCATGCCCAGCTGGTGGCCCATGGCGATGATCGCGCGTGCGATGGCTGCCTCGCGGTTGCCGGCTGGTGCACTCTTGATGAAACTGCGGTCGATCTTCAGCTTGTCCACCGGGTAACGCACCAGCGCACTGAGGCTGGAATCGCCGGTGCCGAAGTTGTCCAGGCTCAGGCTGATGCCTTCGTTGCGCAGGTTGGCCAGTGTCTCGTGCACGAAATTGACATTGTTGGTCAGCGCGCTTTCGTTGATCTCCAGCGTCAGCATCTGTGCCGGCACGCCCGCGGCCTGGATCAGGCCCATCACTTCAGCGAAGAAGTTCGGCCGCAGCAGCTGCAGGGTGGAGACGTTCACGGCAATGGTGAAGTCGTCGAAGCCCTGGTCGCGCCACAGGCGGGCCTGCTTGAGCGCGCCCTCCAGCACCCAGGTGCCGATCTGCACGATGATGCCCAGTCGCTCGGCGGTGCGCATGAAGCGCTCCGGCACCAGCATGCCCAGCGTGGGGGACTGCCAGCGCAGCAGCGCCTCCATGCCCACCACATGGCCGTCGCGGGCACTGACCAGCGGCTGGTAGCGAAGCTTCAGCTCGCCGTTGGGGATCGCGTCGACGATCTGGCGCGCGATGATGCTCTCGCTGTGCGCGCTCGGCGGGGTATCCACTGCATGGATGCGCACCGCGTTTCCACCTTCGCGGGCCGCCTGGTACAGCGCATCCTCGGCGTGGTCGAGCAGTCGCGAGGCGTTACTGGCGTGTTCCGGGCACAGGCTCACCCCCAGCTTGCCGGTCATGAACAGCGTGTACGGCAGCACCGACAGGGGCAACTCCATCTGTTGCCGGATTTCCTCGGCGAAGTCCTCCGGCAGCGGCACGTCGGCGTTGCGCGGGACTGCGATCAGGAACTCGTCGCTGCCATGCCGCCACAGTTTGCCGCGACCGCGCAGGTAGGACTGCAGCCGCTGCGCCACCAGCACCAGCGCCTGGTCACCCACCTCGGCGCTCATGTTCTCGTTGACTGAAGCGAAGTGGTCGATGTCCACGTGCATCAGCATCAGCGCGGTGCCGCCGGAGGCCGCTTCGGCGACCATCGCCTGCAGCTCGGGGTTGCCGGCACCGAGGCGATCGGGTGCATCATCGATGCTGACCGGCGGCTGGTTGGGATTCCACATAGGCTCAGTATTCCGGTGACTCAACGGCGGCCATGCTGGCCGCCTGGTAGGGGAGGTGAACGTCGATCAGGGTGCCTTCGCCATGTGCGGACTCGATGCGCACATGGCCGCCGACACTCTGCGCGCGCTCGCGCATCACGATCAGGCCCAGGCCGCGCGGGCCGTCCGGGTCGAAACCTTCGCCGTCGTCGCGGATCTGCAGGTGCAGGCTGCGCTTGCCGATGTCGCGCAGTTGCAGGTGTACCTGGCTCGCGCGCGCATGCCGCAGCACGTTGGTCAGGCTCTCCTGTGCGATGCGGAAGCAGGCCTGTTCGATGCTGTTGTCGGGGCGATGAGGCAGGGGCTCGATCTCGGCCAGCAGCTCCACCTGCGAAGAACGGAACAGGACCCGTGCCTGCCAGCTGAGGGCTGCTTCCAGGCCCAGCGCGTCCAGCTGCGGAGGGCGCAGCAGGGTGGAGATGTCGCGCAGCTTGGCTACCGTGGTGTCGGCCAGGCTGACGATCTGTGCCAGGTCCTCGGCGCGGCGTTGCGGATCGTGCTCGTCCTGCGCGGCATGGGCGGACAATTTGATCGCCGTGATCGCCTGGCCGATGTCGTCGTGCAGATCGCGCGAGATCGCGCGGCGCTCGTCTTCCTGCAGCGAGAACAGGCGGCCGGCCATCGCCTGCAGTTCGCGGTTGCTGGTTTCCAGTGCACTGCGCGTCCGTTCGGAATCACTGAGGTCGCGCACGATCAGCAGCTTGCAGTCGCGGCCACCATAGCGGACCTCGCCCACCGCCAGGCCGGCATGGAAGCTGCGGCCGTCGGCGCGCTGCATGGCCACCACGCTGCTGTGGCCGGGGCCCAGGTGTGGCTGCCCTGCACGCAGCTGGCCGCGGACGCGGGCCAGATCACCGGCAGCGACCAGCGCCGACAGCGGCTCACCCAGCAGGGTATGGCTGCCATAGCCGAACAGGCTGGCCGCCCAGGCGTTGGTGTACAGCACGTGCTCGTCGGAGAGGATCACCACGCCATCGGGCAGCACCCGCACCAGCTCACGGAACTGTTCTTCGCGCTCGCGCAGCAGGCGTCGCGATTGCTCCCGCTCGGTCACGTCCTGCAGGGTGCCCAGTACGCGGCTGCGGCCGGACTCATCGACACCACTGGCGGCACGCAGGTGCACCATCAGGGCGCGTCCGTCCATCGACAGCAGGGGCAGCAGTACGTCCACCTGCACCGGATCACCCGAGCAGAGGTCGGCCAGCAGCTGTTCGGTCTGGGTGGCGGTGGCAGGGTCGGCGGGAACCAGCAGCTCGTCGAAGCGGTGCCAGCGGCGGGCTTCCGGCGGCCGGCGGCCAAGCAGGCGGTAGACCTGGTTGGAGTAGCGGCCCATGCCGGTGGACGGGTCCAGTTCCCAGGCGCCGATGCGCGCCAGTTCGTGGGCTTCTTCCACCCGCGCAAGCGCCTGGTCACGGCGCAGCTGGGCCAGGTCTTCGGCGGTGCGGTCGATGGCAATCAACAAGCGGGCGTTGTGGCCGTCATAGCTGATGGCGTTGGAGCGCAGTTCCATCTGCCGCAGCGAGCCGTCACGCAGCTGCAGCTGGGTGCGCAGGATGCACAGTTCCTCCGGCGCCTCGCGGATCGCCTCCAGCTTGGTCTGCAGCGCCTGGTCCTGGCCTGGCGGCCACAACGCGTCGATGGTCTGCTCCAGCAGTTCGTCACGCTCCCAGCCGAAGGCGGTACAGGCAGCCGGATTCGCATCGAGGATCGCCAGCGTGTCCAGGTCGTAGACCAGGATCGGGCCGGGGTTGCCCTCGAACATCTGCCGCAGGCGCAGCTCCGAGGCCTGCTGGCGCGCATGGGTGTGCAGCACATGCTCGGCCAGCGGCCGCAGCAGCAGATACAGCAGGCCGGCACTGGCCAGTGCGAAGAACGAGCCCTTCACGCTCTGCCACATCGCCGCCTGCTGCGGATCCGGCACCAGCGCCTGCACGGCACTGTCGGAAGCGATCATCCAGGCCAATGCCATCACCAGGTAGCTCAGGACCACCCGTCGCCGGTCGCGGCTCAGCGCCTGCGCCATCCGCGGATCGGGTACAAGGGCGGTGCCGGTCGGTTCTGCAGGCATGGACGGGCTGGTTGAAAGGGGCGCCGGCCATCTTACCGCGCAGGTGCGCCCAGACCACTCAATTATCCGCCGCAGGCGCCGTTAACCACTGCGTGCCCCGCTGACGGGCGTGTCATCCGGAGCAAGATCGCGTGGACCAAGGGATCATCGCCAGCCTGCTGCAGCACCCGCTTGCGTCGGCGCTGGTCATCGTCGACCGCACGGGTCGCCCGCTGGCGGCCAATCCGGCTGCGCGCGAGCATGGCCTGCCGGCCACCGTGGCTGCGTATGCGCCGATGCTGGAAGATCTGCGCCTGATGGCCGCCGATGGCGGCATCGTGGCCTGCACGCTGCCGGGTGGCCCGCACGGGCACTACGATGGCCACCTGCGCGCCGTGCACGATGGCGCCGGCAACCTGCTGGCCTTCACGCTGAGCATTCCCGAACCGGTGCCGCTCGGCGGCGGTGGGCGCTGGGAGCTGGCGCTGGACAGTGCAGGCCACAGCCTGTGGGACTGGGACATTCCCAGTGACCGTGTGGTGCGCACCCCGGCAGTGGGCGATGAAACCGCCACCGAGATGCTGGCCCGCGTGCACGGCGAGGACATCGCCCAGGTGCGGGCCGCACTGGAAGAGCATCTGCGTGGCTTGAGCGAGCAGTACAGCGCGCAGTTCCGTTTCCGCCAGGCCGATGGCCAGTGGCGCTGGGTACTGGACCGGGGCCGCGTGGTCGCGCGCACCGCCGATGGCCAGCCGCTGCGCATGGTCGGTACCCATACCGATATCGAACAGCAGAAGCAGCTGGAAGGGCTGCTGCAGGAACAGCAGCTTCACCTGAGCGAGGCCCAGCGCATCGCCAGCATGGGCAGCTGGTCGTTCGACCCCAACAGTGGTCATTTCTGGTGGTCGCCGGAGCTGCGTTCGATGCTTGCGCTGGAGCAGGGCGCCGTACCCGGCCAGCGGCGCTGGCTGAAGCAGCTGCACCCACGTTCACGTGGCGCATTGCGTGCGGCGTGGCGGCGGTTGTGGCGCGATGGCCGTGCCGCCAATCTCGAACTGGAACTGACCCGGGGCAACGAGCCGTCGCAGCACCTGCGGCTGTGGATGCAGCCGTTGCTGGACATGGACGGACAGCCCAAGCGACTGCTCGGACAGGTGCAGAACATCACCGAGCAGCACCAGACCGACGCGTTGATCCGCTGGCGCACCGAGCTGCTCAACCGCGTCTCCGCGCTGGGCCGCATCGGCGGCTGCGAGATCGAGGTGAAGACCCGGCACATGCAGTGGACCGAGGAGTGCTATCGCATTCACGGCCTGCGCAAGGAACCGATCACCCTCGACCAGGCGCTGGCGTTGTACACCGAGGACTCACGCAATGCCTTCGAAGCGGCGTTGGCGCGCATCGCCAACGGCGGGCTACCCGAGCAGCTGGACCTGTGCTTCTACCGCCAGTCCGGCCTGCGCGTCTGGGTGCAGGTGCTGATCGAGCTGGACCGCCGTGACGGCCTGCCGCCGCGCTTCGTGGTGCTGTTCCGTGACATCACCCGCGAGCGCGAGGCCAACGAGCGCATCGAACTGCTGGCCCACTACGATCTGCTGACCGGCCTGCCCAATCGCGTGCTGCTCGGCGAGCAGACGGCAGAGGCCATCGAAGAAGCACGTGACCGTGGCACATCGCTGGCGATGCTGTTCATCGACCTGGATGGCTTCAAGACCATCAACGACAGCTTCGGCCACGCCACCGGTGATGCACTGCTGAAGGCCGCTGCGACGCGCCTGCACCAGAACCTGCGCAACAACGATCTGTTCGGCCGCTTCAGTGGTGATGAATTCATCGTGGTACTGCGCGACCTGGCCGAGCCGGAAGACGCCGGCCACGTCGCGCGCAAGCTGATCGCTTCGCTGGCCGAGCCACTGCGTCGTGGCGAGACCACGTTGAAGGTCGGCGCCAGCGTCGGCATCGCGATGCTGGGCGATGCACAGACCGATTTCGATTCATTGCTGCGTGCCGCCGATGCCGCGATGTACGCGGCCAAGGAAGCGGGGCGCAACACCTACCAGTACTACAGCCAGGACGCATTGGCCCGCATCCAGCGCAAGCTGGAGCTGGAGCATGCCCTGCACGGCGCCATCGAGCGCGAAGAGTTCAGCCTGGCCTACCAGCCGCTGCTGCACGCCCACCACGGCGAGCCGCCGGCGATCGAGGCACTGTTGCGCTGGCACCGCCCCGGGATCGGCTACTGCAGCCCGGCCGAGTTCATCCCCATTGCCGAAAAATGCGGCGAGATCGTGCGGATCGGCGACTGGGTGCTGAATGAGGCCTGCCGCCAGGCAACCGCCTGGGACCGTGCCGGTCTGCGTTTCGACCGCATTGCGGTGAATGTTTCTGCGGTACAGCTGCGAGACCGCGGCTTTGCCGAGCGTGTGATCGAAATCTGCCACGCCCATGGCTGGCCACCGCAGCGGCTGGAGCTGGAACTGACCGAGTCGGCGTTGATCCGTGACACCGACATCCTGCGCCATTGCTTCGACGTGCTGGAACGGCACGGCGTGCCGCTGGCGGTGGATGACTTCGGTACCGGCTTCTCCAATCTCAACTACCTCAACCGCTTCCCGGTGGGGCGCCTGAAGATCGACCGCAGTTTCGTGCAGGGCATGCTGCACGATTCGGGTACGGCCGAAGTGACCCAGGCCATCGTGCACCTGGGGCATGCGCTGGGCATGAAGGTGGTGGCCGAGGGCGTGGAAACGCACCAGGAAGAGGACATGCTGCGCCGCCAGGGCTGCGACGAGATCCAGGGCTACCTGTACTCGCGCCCGCTCAGCCCGCGCGACCTGGCGCAGTGGCTGCGCCAGCCACAGCCGGTTTCGCTGCGCACCGATGCCAGTGGGGAAGTGATGCTGGTGCGGTGATCAGCTGCACTGGTTCGAACTGCCCCTGGCCACTGTGTCCATCCACGCATGGCGTGGATCTACCACAACCCGCTTTGGTGGGTGCCGACCGTTGGTCGGCACGGATGCCTGTGCCTGTCGATCATCCACGCATGGGGTGGATCTACCTTGGGAACTCCGCCTTCAACTGCATGCGCAATGCCTCGACAATGGCCGCATAGCGCCGCTTCTGGACCAGATAGCTGGCCAGGAACAGCGGCAGCACCAGCAGCATCGGCGCCACCATCGGGCGCATCGCCACCAGCGGCAACAGCAACAGCGACAGGATGGCCACGAACCAGCTGCACAGTCCGATCACCCGCACCTCGTGCCGTCGCGCGTTGAATACGATGCGACCGCGCATCACCGGGAAGTAGCGCAGGCCGAAGCTTGGCGCGAAGCTCTCGCGGAACGCCACGCTGCCATCGGGCAGCGCATGGAAGGCCAGTTGCAGCCATCTTTCCTGCGGCAGGTCACGTTCCAGGCTGCCCAGCGAGAGCCGGGCCTGCATGGCCGGTGACGCCGCGATGCGTTCGTTGAACAGGGTGATCCCCCAACTGAAATAACCGGCCACCCAGGCCATCAGAAGGACGGTCTCGATCAGCAGGAGTGCGATCAGGGTGATGGCCATCGGTCTTCCATGAACGGGATCGGTGGATCATGCCACAACGATTTCGCCACCCCGGTAGATCCACGCCATGCGTGGATGTTGCGGCGAGGGCCAGGCGTCACACCGGCGGATGAAAGCCATCCACGCATGGCATGGATCTACTTCAGCGCTTCCCCGTCCAACCCCAGGTCCCAGGCCAGTCCCAGCAGCGCCTCGTCCGCCCGCGGCGGGGCCGGGCGCGCGTCCGCCAGCTGCTGCAGTTCGCGGATCTCCTCGCGTGCCACATCCTCCAGCTGCTGCAGCTGCTCACGCACGCTCGCGTTGCGCGGGCGCTCGGTATCGGTGAGAGAGGGCAGGGCGCGGATCAGGGTCATGGTGCGAGTACAGGATGCATCCAACGGCGGGTTACAGGCAAAGGCCCCGGTCGAACCGGGGCCTTGCGGGCTGCCGGCGAGGGCAGCGGACATCAGGGTCAGAACAGCTCGACGGTGCCGGCGCCCATGCTCTGCTGGGCAACCGGCTTGTGCGGCGGGCGTTCCCACTCGCTGCGCAGTTCGCGCAGGCGGCTGCCGGTGCGCTGCAGGGCGGTGGCGATCTCTTCGTCGAACACGCCGCCATTGCGGTGCAGCAGTTCCTGCAGGGCCACCGCTTCGCGGTTGATCGCGGTCAGGCGGTCCAGGTGGGTGTGCACGCCGCCCAGCGCCTGGGTGGCGATGTCCTCGAACTGCAGGGCGCGCACGGCTTCGGCCACGCTGCCATCGATCGAACGGGCGCACTCGGACACTTCGCGCATGCCGTCACCCAGCGAGGCGTTGATCTGCGCGACGTTGTCGAGCATCGCCGCCGCTTCCTGGCGCGCTTCGCGGGAGCGGTCCATGTCACGCGAGGCCATGTGCGAGACCGTCTCGCGCACCTTGGCGATGGCGTCCTTGGAGCTGTGTGCCAGCTTGCGGATCTGCTCGTTGAAGGTGGTCGAGCGCTCGGACAGGTTGCGCACTTCGTCGGCGACCACCGCGAAGCCGCGACCGGCTTCACCGGCACGTGCCGCTTCAATGGCAGCGTTCAGGGCCAGCAGGTTGGTCTGGTCGGCGATCGACTTGACGTCTTCCAGCAGCGCGAAGATGCCATCCAGGTGCTGCGCCATCTGGTCGATGTGCTGCACGGTGGTGCTGCTCTGGCCGCTCACCTGTTCCAGCGCTTCGACCAGCTGTTCCATGCGGTGGCTGGCGTGCTGGGCGAAACGGGCAACGTCGAGGCCGGCGTTGCCTTCGTCACCGGCGCGGTCGACGATGCGCGACAGGGCCTGGCTCTGCTGGCGCGACTTGCGGTTCATCGCATCGAAGCTGCCACCGAGGCTGGAGACGGCCTGGCGGATCAGGTCACGGGCGCGTTCCACTTCGCCGCGCGAACCTTCGATCTCGTTGCCGACGAAATTGCGCAGTTCGGTCAGCAGCTGGTCCTGCTCACGCAGGACACGGGCGTGTTCCGGGGAACGGTGTGCCTGGGCGCGGGTGGTCCACCACGCAAAGCCGAGCCAGCTCAGCGTCATCGTGGTCAGGATCGCCCAGCGCAGGGCGGCCGGCCATTCGAAACCGATGGCGAAGGGGAGCAGCAGGGTCAGAGCCAGGGGGGCGGCCAGACGGATGAAAATGCGTGAGTACATGGACGTTCTCGGGAGGTGCACGGAGGATGTATCGGCCGTACCCCCTTTCTCTTTAACGTCGATGTGCCTCGAAGTGCATTCTGAATGCGCCGGTTTTCCGGCGCCTTGGCGGCTTCGGGGGCCGAGCCCTTTCCGTGCCGGAAAGGGATCCGACCCCTGGGGCAGGCAGCAACGGGGTCGGATCCCTTTTCCATGGAAAAGGGCTCTGACCCCACACCCTCAGGCCAGCTGCCGGTCCACGGCCTCGATCATCGCCTTGCGGCTGAACAGGAAGTCCCAGTAGCTGCCGCCCAGCTGCCGCCACAGCACCGCAGCGCGCACCGCGGCCAGCAGCAGGGCGCGGATCTCGGCCACCACGCCGGCCTGGCCCAGGTAGTGCGGGTTGCCCTGCACCATGACCCGCGGCTTGAGGTGGCTGATGGTGTCGGCGTAAAGGCCTCCCAGGTTGGCCAGCACGTCCGGGTGGCCGCTGTCGCCCAGTTCGGTGGCCTGGCGCTGGGCGCGCTCGATGCCCGAGGCGACCTTGTTCACGGTGGCGCCATCCTGAACGAAGCGACGCTCCAGCTGCAGCACCGACAGGGCCAGCTTGGGCAGGATCGGGTCCTGGCCCTGGCTGCGGAAGTAGTTGTGCAGCAGGCGCAGGCCGGACTTCAGTGCATGGCGGTCACCGAACACCTCCTGCGGCGAGGACGCATCGACACGGAACACGCTGTCCACGGCGGTGCGCACGGCGGCGGCGTCGGAATGGCCGGTATCGGCGATACGGCGTACCTGCTGCAGGGCCTGGGCAATGCCGGCCAGGGCCAGGACGCGGTCGTCGACAGTGAAACTCATGCAGCGATTACCTCAAAAGGGGAAGGGGTGGTGCGCAGGCGCTGTTCCAGCGGCGCATCGGTGGCGGCGATCACCGCGCCACCCAGGCACACGTCACCGTCATACAGCACCAGTGATTGACCGGGGGTAACGGCGCGCTGTGGGCGCGCGAAGGTGACCAGCACGCTGCCATCGTCCAGCACCTGGACCGTACACGGCTCGTCGGGCTGGCGGTAGCGGGTCTGGGCGGTGCATTCGAAGCGCCGTGCCGGCGGCGAACCGGCGATCCAGTGCGCGGTTTCCGAACGCAGGCGCTCGGACAGCATCCACTTGCTGTCGCGGTCCTGGTCCACGTACAGCACGTTGCTGGCCACATCCTTGCCGACCACGTACCACGGCGCGGCCGGGCGTCCACGCACGCCGCCGATGTTCAGGCCCTCGCGTTGGCCCAGGGTGAAATAGAACACGCCCGGATGTTCGGCGATCACGCTGCCGTCGGCCGGGTCGAGGATCTGGCCGGGCCTGGCCGGCAGGTAGCGGCCAAGGAACTCGCGGAAGTCACGCTCGCCGATGAAGCAGATGCCGGTGGAGTCTTTCTTGGCGTGGGTCGGCAGGCTGACGTCACGCGCGATCCGGCGCAGGTCGGTCTTTTCCAGGTCGCCGATCGGGAACAGGGTGGCCGCCAGCTGCTCCTGGCCCAGCTGGTGCAGGAAGTAGCTCTGGTCCTTGGAACGGTCGGCGCCGCGCAGCAGCAGCCACTGGTGGCCGCGCTGGGTCACCCGTGCATAGTGCCCGGTGGCGATGCGTTCGGCGCCCAGCTCGCGGGCGGCATCCAGGAAGTGCTTGAACTTCACTTCGCGGTTGCACAGCACGTCCGGATTCGGGGTGCGCCCGGCGGCGTACTCGGCCAGGAAGTGCTCGAACACGCCCTGCCAGTACTCGCTGGAGAAATCGCGGAAGTGGAACGGGATGCCGAGCAGGCCGCAGACGGCCACCGCATCGCGGCGGTCGTCCTCGGCGCGGCAGTCACCGCTGCCGTCGTCGGCCCAGTTCTGCATGAACAGGCCGGCCACGGCTTCGCCCTGCTGTACCAGGCGCCAGGCGGCGACCGAAGAGTCGACACCTCCGGAGACGCCCACCATCACGCGCGGAGTGCTCATGCGACCTCCCGGACCAGCGAAAGCGGATGGCGCTGGCCACCCAGGTAATCAGCCACCACCTGCCAGACCAGCGGGCTGCGCTGGCGCTCGCCGGCGGCCTGCAGTTCGGCCGGGGTCAGCCACAGCGCGCGGTCGATGCCGGTGTCCAGTGGCTGCGCCGGGTCGTGCGAGACCGGGCGCGCCGCGTAGCAGAAGCGCAGGAAGGCAGTGCCGTCGCCGGCAGTCCACTGGTAGCAGCCGATGAAATGGGTCAGCTGCACCGTCCAGCCGGTTTCCTCGCGGGTCTCGCGCAGGGCTGCCTCGGCCAGGCTTTCGCCCGGCTCGAGGTGGCCGGCCGGCTGGTTCAGCACCTGCCGGCCATCGATGGTCTCTTCAACCAGCAGCACGCGGCCGCCGTCGACCACCACCGTGGCAACGGTGGCGTGCGGTGCCCAGCGCGGGTCCGGCGTGGCGTTCAACTCAGAACTCGTCCTTCTTGGTCAGTTCCAGCTCCATGGCGTCGGCGGTGCGGATGGCCGCATCGATGGCGTCGCTGAGCTGGTCGGCAGTGGCATCGGCGTCGATCTTGACCACGAACATGGCGGTGGTGTCCTGCTTTACCCAGCCGCCCATCTTGGCATCCTGCGAATCTTCCAGCAGGCGGTTGGCCACGGCCACCGGGAACTGCTTGGTCTTCGCGTTGTAGGCCGGCGACCAGATCTCGCGGATGTTGTGGGTACCGAAATCTTCCACCGACGAACGCACGTAGACCATCTGGGTGCGGTCACCCTCGACGTCGAAGACCATGCGGTAGTCGCCGTCCTCATCGACTTCGTAGGTGTAGCCCAGCTTGTCCAGATGGCGGGCCACGGCCTTGTCGGCGTCTGCGGCGGCAGCGGAGCCGGTGGCAGCCAGAGCGATCAGGAGGGCGGGGAGAAGGGTCCTTTTCATGAAGATCCTGTGAAACAGTGTTGAGAGAGGGTGCAATTGTGACGGTGGGCGTGCGTGCCGTCCAATCCGCAGCAGGCCGACGCAGGCGCGCCCGAGCCTCTATAATGGCCCGATGCCCCATGAGTCTTCCCCCGATTCCCAGCACGAGCACGGCGTCGCCGTAGAGGCCGCGCGCCCGGAAGTGGCGCCGCCGCCGTTCTACCAGGTGATGCTGCTCAATGACGACTACACCCCGATGGATTTCGTGGTGGATGTGCTGCAGCAGTTCTTCAGCATGGACCTGGACAAGGCCACGCAGGTGATGCTGCACGTCCATACCCGCGGCCGCGGCGTGTGCGGGGTGTTCACCCGCGAAGTGGCCGAGACCAAGGTCGCCCAGGTCAACGAGTACTCGCGGATGAACCAGCACCCGCTGCTGTGCACGATGGAAAAGGCCTGACCAGCTGCCGATTCTCGTCCGGGCACATCGATCCCGGATGGGTGTGCCCACCAAGGTGGGCACCTACCAAGGCAGAAGCCCGTGTCGATCAGGGATGGCGCGTGCCCACCAAGCTGGGCGCCTACGGAGTGGGTTTCACGCTTCCGCCAGCGCCTCCAGGGCCATCCGGGCGACTGCCTCGTCGATGTCGGCCGGGTCGCCGTCATCCCTGAACCACACTGCCGACAGCGCAGTGCTGGCCGCGATCCAGCGCAGCAGGCGCGTGCGCTCCAGCCCCGCCAGTGCGCTGACCCGCTCCAGCCGGGCGGCAAACCGCTCGGGCCGTGTCGCGACGTGGATGCCCGGTCCGCACAGGTCCGGGTTGCTGAACAGCGTTGTGTAATCGAATGCGCGGTCGCCCAGCAGCCGCTTCGGGTCGATCGCCAGCCAGCCCCGCGCGCCGAAATCCAGCACATTGTCATGATGCAGGTCGCCGTGCAGCGGCCGGATCTCCTGTTCGTCACGCAGCAGCCCCTCCGCCAGTGATCTGCACTGTTCCAGCAGTGGAGGCAGCACAGCCCTTGGCTGCAGCAGGTCGGCGAACCATGTACGCAGGCAGACCAGTTCCGCTGGCGGCGCGCCCCGTGGCCGGTGCAACCGCTGCAGGACCTGGCACAGGATCGCGGTGCAGGCGTCATCGTCGCCCTCGATCGAGCGTTGCCGCAGCGAGTCACCGCGGGCACGCTCGATCAGGATCGCAGGCCCCTCGTGGGCCAGCAGGCGGGCGGCGCCATCGCCGTTCCACCAGCGTAGCAGGCGATGGCTGTTCTGCTCCTCGGTCTCGCTGCTGATCTTCAGCATCGCTGGCTCGTCCGCAGCGGTCAGCACCGGCCAGAGCCGGGCGTGGGGCGTACGGATGGCCGGGCCATCACGCCGCAATCGCCAGCGGCTCAGGTAGGGTTCGCTCATGCTGGGTGGGCTGTCCTGGAGTGAATGAAGATCAAGCGATCTGTACTGCTAACGCCATCTGAACGCAGCAATCCGCTAGGGTGATGGAAATCGCGTAGTCAGGCCGCATATTGTCCCCATCTGCCGCCGGAGTAATCCATGTTCAGCAAAGACCTCGAACACACCATCGGCCAGTGCTACAAGCGCGCCCGTGAGGCCCGGCATGAGTTCATGACGGTCGAACACCTGCTGCTGGCACTGCTCGACAACCCGTCAGCCCAGGCCGTACTGAAGGCCTGTGGTGCCGATGCCGACCGCCTGCGCCAGGAGCTGGAGCAGGCCATCGAGGCCTCCGTGTCCCGCCTGGCGGAAGACGATGGCCGCGACACCCAGCCGACCCTGGGCTTCCAGCGTGTGCTGCAGCGGGCCGTGTACCACGTGCAGTCCTCGGGCAAGAAGGAGGTCACCGGCGCCAATGTGCTGGTCGCCATCTTCGGCGAAAAGGACTCCCACGCCGTCTATTACCTCAACCAGCAGGATGTGACCCGGCTGGATGTGGTCAATTACCTGTCCCATGGCATCGCCAAGCTGGGCGATGAAGGCGAGCAGTCGTCTTCGTCCCCGGAGGGCGAGAGCCGCATGGAAGGCGGGGAGGGCGAGCCCAAGGGGGATGCGCTGACCGAATTCGCCAGCAACCTCAACGACCAGGCCCGGGCAGGTCGCATCGACCCCCTGGTCGGCCGTGCCGACGAGATCGAGCGCACCATCCAGGTCCTGTGCCGCCGCCGCAAGAACAATCCGCTGTACGTCGGTGAGGCGGGCGTAGGCAAGACGGCCATCGCCGAGGGCCTGGCCCGCCGCATCATCGAAGGCTCGGTGCCCGACGTGCTGGCCGACGCGGTGATCTACTCGCTCGACCTGGGCGCACTGGTGGCTGGTACCAAGTACCGTGGCGACTTCGAGAAGCGCCTGAAGAGCGTGCTGACCGCGCTGAAGAAGGTGCCCAACGCGGTGCTGTTCATCGACGAGATCCACACCATCATCGGTGCCGGTTCGGCGTCGGGCGGCACCATGGATGCGTCCAACCTGATCAAGCCGGCGCTGGCGTCGGGCGAGCTGCGCTGCATCGGCTCGACCACGTTCCAGGAATACCGCGGCATCTTCGAGAAGGACCGCGCGCTGGCGCGCCGCTTCCAGAAGATCGACATCGTCGAGCCGACGGTGGGCGAGACCTACGAGATCCTGCAGGGCCTGAAGTCCAAGTACGAGCTGCATCACGGTGTGACCTACTCCGACGAGGCCCTGCAGGCCGCAGTGGACCTGTCGGTGAAGCACATCGGCGACCGCCTGCTGCCGGACAAGGCCATCGACGTGATCGACGAGGCCGGTGCCCGCCAGCGCCTGCTGCCCGAGGAGCAGCGCAAGGAGCTGATCGACGTCGAGGAGGTCGAGGCGATCGTGGCCAAGATGGCGCGGATCCCGGCCAAGCAGGTCAGTGCCACCGACAAGGATGTGCTGCAGCACCTGGAGCGCAACCTGAAGATGGTGATCTTCGGCCAGGACCCGGCCATCGAGACGCTGTCCTCGGCGATCAAGCTGGCCCGTTCGGGTCTGGGCAACCCGGAAAAGCCGATCGGCAATTTCCTGTTCGCCGGCCCGACCGGTGTCGGCAAGACCGAAGTGACCAAGCAGCTGGCGTTGCAGCTGGGCATCGAGCTGGTCCGCTTCGACATGTCCGAGTACATGGAGCCGCATTCGATCAGCCGCCTGATCGGCGCGCCTCCGGGTTACGTCGGCTTCGACCAGGGTGGCCTGCTGACCGAGAAGATCGTCAAGACGCCGCATTGCGTGCTGCTGCTGGATGAGATCGAGAAGGCGCATCCGGACATCTTCAACATCCTGTTGCAGGTGATGGACCGCGGTGTGCTGACCGATACCAACGGTCGCGAAGCGAACTTCAAGAACGTGGTGCTGGTGATGACCACCAATGCCGGCGCCGCGCAGGCCTCGCGGCGGTCGATCGGCTTCACCAAGCAGGACCATGCCACCGACGCGATGGAGACCATCCGCCGCAGCTTCACCCCGGAATTCCGCAACCGTCTTGACGCGGTGGTGCAGTTCCAGGCGCTGGGCTTCGAGCACATCCTGCGCGTGGTCGACAAGTTCCTGATCGAGCTGGAGATGCTGCTGCAGGACAAGCACGTCAGCCTGTCGGCCACCCCGACCGCGCGCGACTGGCTGGCCCACCATGGTTTCGACCCGCTGATGGGTGCCCGTCCGATGGCCCGCGTGATCCAGGACAAGATCAAGCGTCCGCTGGCCGACGAGCTGCTGTTCGGCAAGCTGGTCAACGGCGGCAAGGTCAGCATCGACGTGCGCGACGACGAGCTGGTGGTCGAGACCCAGGCCGAGCCGGAGCGGCTGCTGCCGGTCACGGTGGAATGAGCTGACGCCACAGGCTTGGCGCGAAGGACTGGAAATGACAAGGGCGGCTTCGGCCGCCCTTGTCGCATGCACTGCAACTCAACGCCCCTGCTGCGCCAGCCGCCTGAAGGTCGCCGCATCGATCGGTTCGATCCGGGTCACGGTGCAGTGGTTGCTGTCGGTTTTCAGTGTGCTGCGGGCATCGCCGCAGATCCGTTCAGGGGTACTGGGCGTGAAGAAGACATAGCTGGCCGAGGCGGCAGCGCCCAGGCAGCGCTTCTGCAGGTGCACCCGATAGTGGTTGTCACCGTCGCGCAGCAGCACCTCGCGTTCCGTGCTGGAGGGGCGGATATCGCGATTGGCGCCAAGGGCCATGCACTCGGACGCGTTGGAGGGCTTGCTGGGTTCAGCGGCGAATGCCGCCAGGGGGAGGCTGACCAGCAGAACTGCCGGCAGCAGGACGTGCGGGAGCAGGGCGTTCATGATCGGGAGGGGGTGGCGATCCGGACTGGATCGGATCCCACGATGCCGCGACTGCTGCAGGCGCGAATCTGCCGCAAGCGGGGCTGACCGACGCCACGGTGAGCTCGGTCACGGTGACCTCCGGCAGGGCCGGATTCCGGGCATGACAAAAGGCCAGCAACCAGGGCTGGCCTTGTCGAGTGGCGCCAGGCGCCGACCGCTTACTTCATGCGGTAGGTGATACGACCCTTGGTCAGGTCATACGGGGTCATTTCAACCTTGACCCGGTCACCGGTGAGGATGCGGATGTAGTTCTTGCGCATGCGGCCGGAGATATGGGCGATGATTTCGTGCCCATTTTCCAGGCGAACGCGGAAAGTGGTGTTCGGCAGCGTCTCGCTGACGGTGCCCTCGAACTCGATGGAATCGTCTTTCGACATGTAGTCCTGTGCGGTTCAGAAAACGGCCACGCTGGGCCTAAGGCGCGGTATTTTACGCGTGACGGCGCCAGCTTGCAAAGTTTGTGTTAACCCCCGGCCAAACGCCGTGCTGGCAGGCGTCCAACCGCCTGGGTCCACGGGCCTTCCCGGCCGTCACCGTGCACGGCCCGGCGCACGTGCTGCAGGAATTCCGCGCGCGGCAGGTGCTCGGCGCCCATCCGCAGCAGGTGCGGATTCTCTACCTGGGCATCGATCAGTTCCCAGCCCCAACCATGCAGGGTCGATGCCAGGGCGGCCAGGGCGATCTTGGAGCCGCCGCTGGCGCCACTGAACATGCTTTCGCCGAAGAACATCGACCCGATTGCCACCCCGTAGATGCCACCGACGAGGGTCTGCCGGTCCCAGACTTCAAACGAATGGGCGAAGCCCAGGTCGTGCAGCTGGCCGTAGGCCTCGACCATCGCCGGGCTGATCCAGGTGCCGTCCTGGCCGGGCCGCGGTGCTGCCGCACAGGCGCGCATCACGCGGCTGAAGGCGGTGTCGGCGGTGACCTCCCACGTACTGCTGCGTAGCTGGCGGCGGAACCGGCTGGACAGATGCACGCCCTCGGTGCGGAACACCATGCGCGGGTCCGGCGACCACCACAGGATCGGCTCGCCCTCGCTGAACCACGGAAAGATGCCGCCAGCGTAGGCATTGAGCAGGCGCACCGGGTGCAGGTCGCCGCCGACGGCGAGCAGGCCGTCGGGCTGGCGCAGCGCGGTCTCGGCTGGAGGAAAGGGGGCGTCCGGCGCATCAGCCAGGCGCCAGGGCAGCTGGCGGGTCATGCCCTCATTGTATTCGCCGTGGTGACCGCTGATGTCTGGCAACATCAGTGTCCAACGGCAAGGAGCCCACGCATGAGTGATGCGATCACCGCCATCCTCGATGTGCACGACAACCCGCGCACGTGCAACGACAGCCAGGGCATGCTGCTGGCGCTGGCGACTGAGCAGCCGGGTCAGCTCGGTGCGCTGATGCGGCTGGCCCTTGCCCGGCGTTCACCCAGCTCGGCCTTTCTCGACATGACGCTGGATCTGCTGCCCGACGAAGCGGTTGCGCCGGTCTGTGCCGAGGCCTGGCGTCGCTATCGTGATGGCGAGCGCGGTGAGCTGCTGGCCAGCGTGATCGAATTCGCCAGCTACCAGGCGCCGCAGGTGCTGCAGGACGACTGGGAGGCCTTGCTGGCGATTGCCAGTGAGAATGAGCTGCAGCTGGCTTCGCAGGTGTGGCGGGGCCTGCCGTCTGCCACTGCCGTGCAGTGGGCGCAGATTCTGGCCGAAGCCGATGACGATCGCGAAATGGCGCGGGCCAGGGCGCTGCTGCTCGCGGCGCAGCCCGAGAGCTATGCCGTTGCCCGCGGGTACCTTGCTGACTGGGGCGCGCTGGATGCTGAGGTCTGGGCGCATTGGGCCGGCGTGGCCGATGGGCCGCTGCCGCGCCGCTTGCATGGGGAGCGGCCGCTGCACATCCGCTTTGGCCGCGAGCAGCATCGCGCGCAGCAGGCGGACGAACCGAGCTGGCGCAAGCGTATCTGGCGTCTGCACCCGACCTGGAACGGTGGGCAGGTGCACCATGCGGGGCAGATGGGAGGGCCGCTGGAAGCGTTGTGTGGCAGCTGCCATGCACCGCTGCAGCGCCTGATGCGAACTGACGCTGCCGCGCTGCAGCCGGGCGCGGCGGGTGAGATCACGCTGGGCCTGTGTCTGGACTGCTGCGGCTGGGAAGACCCGCCCGTGCGCTTCTATCGCCACGATGCCGTCGGCCTGCCCAGCTGCCACCCAAGCCAGCGTCTGGAGGTGCCGGCCACGCCGATCGACAGCGGCGACCTGATGCGTGCCGAGATCGGCCTGGTCGCCATGGATACCATGCGGTGGCAGCAGCAGGACTGGGGCCAGTCCAACCATCGGCAGAACCTGTCGCGCGTGGGCGGCGCGCCCAGCTGGGTGCAGAGTGCCTGGTACCCGGCGTGCATCGATTGCGGCGAGGAGATGTCCTTCGTGATGCAGCTGGATTCGACGCTGCCGACCACGAGTGAGGGCACGCTGCTGTGGGGCAGCGGCGGCATGCTCTATACGTTCTGGTGCGCGACGTGTCGGGTGAGCGGGCACTTCTGGCAGTGCACCTGAGCACAGCGCCCTCGCCATTGTCCTGATAGGTGCCAACGTTGGTTGGCGCGCCCCACTGCCCTGGTAGGTGCCAACCTTGGTTGGCACGCTTCTCGGCGCCGCGCCAGTCGAGCCAGCTCGGCACTACGGCTCTATGCGGAACGGCCCATGCCCCTGCAGCTCCTGCTGGTAGCGCCGCACATCGCGCCGTTCCTGCCGGCACCAGTCCTGCAGTGCTTCTTCGAAATCCTCATCGGCCACCCAGTGCCGGCTGCGCACCAGCGTCGGCAGGAAGCCCCGCGCCAGCTTGTGCTCGCCCTGTGCACCCGGTTCGAATCGGGTCAGCCCTTCGCGCAGGCAGTATTCGATACCCTGGTAGTAGCAGGCCTCGAAGTGCAGGCCGGGCAGGGTGGCGCCGCCCCAGTAGCGGCCGTACAGGGTGTCGCCACCGCGCAGGCACAGCGCGCCGGCAATCGGCTCGCCGTCCTGTTCGGCCAGGAACAGCACCAGCCCGCGACCCAATGAAATGGCCAGATGGCGCAGGAAGGCCTCGGTCAGCGCCGGAGCGTTGCCGTATTCGAGGAAGGTCTGCAGATAGAAGCGGTACATTGCCTGCAGGTCGGCGCGGCTGGCTTCATCGCCGTGCACCACGCGGAAGGTGATGCCCTGGCGGGTGACCTTGGCCCGTTCCTGGCGGATGTTCTTGCGATGCTTGTGGTTCATCGCGCCAAGGAACTGCTCGAACGTGGCCCAATCGCCCGGGTTCTGCCACTGGAACTGCACGTCTTCGCGCAGCAGCCAGTCATCGCCGAACAGCGCCTCGTCCACTGCGGTGTGGAAGTTGATATGGGCCGAGGACACGTCCAGTGCAGGCAGCGCCTCGCGCAATGCCGACAGTAAGGTGGCGCGCCCTGAATCGTGACGGGCCAGCAACCGCGGGCCGGTGACCGGCGAGTACGGCACCGCGCCCAGCCACTTCGGATAGTAGTCGCGGCCATGACGGGCATACGCGTTGGCCCAGGCATGGTCGAACACGAACTCGCCGTGCGAATTGGTCTTCAGGTAGCCCGGAATGGCGCCGACCAAGCTGTCTCCTTCCCAGAGCGTGAAGTGCCAGGGCTGCCAGCCCCAGTCCTCGCGCAGGCAGCCGTGCTGTTCAAGGCCTGAGAGGAAGGCGTGGCTGACGAAGGGGTTCTGCCCGTCGTGCAGGGCATTCCAGTCGGTGGCGGGGATGGACTGCAGGGAGTCGAGGAAGCGGGGGGAAGGCATGAGGGAAGGATAGGGCAGGCGGGGCGCCTTCGGGGCTTAGTGGGCGTTTGGTTACGCCTTTGGCTTGAGGAAATTCAGAACCTCATGGCATTGCGAACGGGGGCGCCCTGTCTCTCCGATCGCGCCGCCAAGGTGATGGCGCAGCCGCTGGACTGAACATCATCAGCCGCTGGACTGAACATCATCACTCGAGGAACTGCATATGAGCCACACACCTTTGCTTCGCAGTCTTGCCGCACTCTGCCTGATCGTCACAGGTCAAGCGATCCATTTGCCTGCCATGGCAGGCCAAGGGGGAGCGCAGATTGACGCTGCGCGAACTGATGCGGAGCTGGATACCGTTCTTACAAGAAGGGCGCAGGAAATCCTGGATCGATCACCAAGGCTTGAAGGGCAGGCGAGGCACATTCGAGTGCGGGTTGGGTTTGAACTGGGGGCGGGGATTCTGCGGATTGATTTCGGCCCGGGATTCATCCCGGAGCATCATGGCGCCAGCTTTGAAGATCAGCACGACGCATTCCGTCACGAGTTGACACTGCTTGCCGAACAGGTTCTGCCGGTTACGAAGATTGTGTATCTCTATGAGGGGCGCCCGAGGCAGGACTATTTTCCCGAGATCAGGGAGGAGGATGAGGCGGCGCTCCGCGCAAGGAGTGCTCTCCCCCGGCGTGGACATGCATTCGTTTCGGCATCGCATGGCTACTACTATCATCACGGTTGGAGGCGATGGGTGTTGCAGCGGGATGAATTTCACGGAGTTCAAGAGGATTTCATTACGCCGGGATATGCGGACGAGCTGCAGCTGTTGCTTGCTCAGCGGAGTGGGGCAGCGACGACGCGCCCACGATCCCAGCTGGCTGAAGCTGTTCACCCTGAGGCACTGCATCCGTGGTGGCAGATGGCCGCGCGCTACGCGATCAAGGAGCGCTTTCCAGAGAATCCCAGGATCTGGAACTCAAAAGGAGATCGCATCTACGCCAGGCGCGACTATGACGACGACATCAACAGCCGACCCTTGCTGGCAAATCACGTAGGTTCCGAGGTCGCACTGCACCTCCATACAAACGGTGTTGATGACCAGCGTGTGACAGGCGCCCGCGTTGTCGTGCAGCCGGGGCGCCCGCAGGACGCGGAGCTGGAGCGCAACATCCTCTGTTACATGAAGGAGCTGATCCGAAGTGTCGACGGTTACGAGGAATTTCAGGTCACCAGCGAGCCGTTTCTTGAGGACAAAGGCGAGAATCGCCTTGCGGAGATGCCGTCGGCTATTGTGGAGATGGCCTTCCATACAAACCCAACCGATGCCGCAGCCTTGCTGGACCCGGCATTTCGCACCGCCTCAATGAAGGGTGTCGAGAAGGGCTATCGGCTGTTCCGCGAAGGTGAGGGTTGTGTGCCGTTGAAGGTGGAGCCCATCCAGTCCATCGAGCTGTCCGCGGGGAATTCACGGCGCGTCGATGTGGTGTTTGAGGGCCATCCCCGGTACCCGATTGATCTGGTCACCACCAATGTGGGTTGCCCGCCCGGATGGACCTGCACCGACGGCAAGGTCCACATCGCTGCGCCGGATGAGAAGCCCAGTCAGATCATCATGAAGTGCGAGAACGCTGGCAGCGCCCCCTTGTTCTGGAACACCCAGGTGGTCGATGCCGATGGCGTGAAGTCGCCGCCGGTCAGGCACAGGGTGCAGTGCATACGGCGGCCGGGTGGGTTGAGTGTTGCGGCGACAGCTCTGGCCGGCTCGTGAAAGCGAAAAGGCCGACGCACTGGCGTCGGCCTTTTATCCAGAGTCGAGCGCGGCTCGACCCTACAGAAGCAGGTCAGCCTCTCAGCTGGCCTTGCCCTGCGCGTCCAGGTAGCGCTCGGCATCCAGCGCGGCCATGCAGCCGAAGCCGGCCGAGGTGATCGCCTGGCGGTAGTGCTGGTCCGCCACGTCGCCGGCGGCGAACACGCCTTCCACCGAGGTCTGGGTGGCATTGCCGCCCAGGCCCGAACGGATTTCCAGGTAGCCGTTGTTCATTGCCAGCTGGCCGTCGAACAGGGTGGTGTTCGGGTGGTGGCCGATGGCCACGAAGAAGCCGTGGGCGTCGATGTCGCGAGTGCTGCCGTCCAGGGTGGACTTCACGCGCACGCCGGTCACGCCGGCATCATTGCCCAGCACTTCTTCCACCTGGTGGTGCCAGACGGTCTCGATCTTGCCTTCGGCCACCTTCTTGAACAGCTTGTCCTGCATGATCTTTTCCGCCTTCAGTGTGTCGCGGCGGTGGACCAGGTAGACCTTGCGGGCGATGTTGGACAGGTACAGGGCCTCTTCCACGGCGGTGTTGCCGCCACCGACCACGACCACGTCCTGGTCGCGGTAGAAGAAGCCGTCACAGGTGGCGCAGGCGGACACACCGCGGCCCTTGAACTCGTCTTCGGTCGGGATGCCAAGGTACTTGGCGGTGGCGCCGGTGGCGATGATCAGCGCATCGCAGGTGTACTCGTGGCTGTCGCCGATCAGCTTGAACGGGCGCTGCGACAGGTCGGCGGTGTGGATGTGGTCGAAAATGACCTCGGTCTCGAAGCGTTCGGCATGGGCCTGCATGCGCGCCATCAGGTCCGGGCCCATCAGGCCGTGGGCGTCACCCGGCCAGTTGTCCACCTCGGTGGTGGTCATCAGCTGGCCGCCCTGCTGCAGGCCGGTGATGACGACCGGCTTCAGGTTGGCGCGGGCGGCGTAGACGGCGGCGGTCCAACCGGCCGGGCCGGAACCGAGGATGACGAGGCGCTGGTGGCGGGAGGGCAGGCTGGTGCTCATGTAAACTCGCGAAAAGGTAGATGGGACAAGGCGCTGGCGATGTTTGCGCAGCATCCTTGGCTGGTCATAGAGTGGCGGCTGGGGCAGGGCGATTCAAGCCGATGAACGGAACGCCGTCATCCAGCAGTGGTTTCGGCCCCCGGATTGGCCTGCCGGACGTCGCATAACTGAAAACTGACGCCGTCTCATTTATTATCAATCACTAACAGCGCATTCCAAAGGTATGGTCTAAGGTGGCGAAGCAGGTCCCCGAACGCTCCAAGTCCGACGACAGCAAGGCGTCACGTCGCACGGCCGCGGCGGCGACGACCGACAATCCACGCCGCCAGCGTCTCTGGCGCGATCTGGGCCTGATCGCCATCGCGCCGGCCCTGCTGTACCTGGCGGCCAGTCTTTTCACCTATTCAGCGACTGATCCGGGCTGGTCGCATACCGGCAGCGTGGTCGCGCCGGTGCACAACCTGGGTGGCCGCGCCGGGGCCTGGATCGCCGACGTTCTGCTGCAGCTGTTCGGCTACATCGCCTTCCTGCTGCCGGTGGTGCTCGGCGCGCTGGCGTGGATCGCCATGTTCGGGCTCAAGCGCGAGAGCAAGGGCGAGAACGACCTGGATCCTGCGCTGCGCCTGGTCGGCCTGGTCGGTTTCCTCATCGCCGGCACCGGCTTCCTGCACGTGCGCCTGTTCAGTGGCGACGTCTCCAGCGCCGGCGGCATCCTCGGCAAGCTGGTGGGCAATTCGCTCACGGTGGGCTTCGGCGCTCTGGGCGCCAACCTGTTCGTGCTGGTGCTGCTGCTGGCCTCGATCACGCTCGCGACCGGGCTGTCCTGGTTCACGGTGATGGAGAAGATCGGCCGCGGCGTGATGTCGCTGGCGCCGTTGCTGGAACGCAAGAAGGAAGAAGTCACCGAGTGGAAGCAGACCCGGGTGATGCGCGAGGAGCGCCAGGAAGTGCGCAAGGCCGACGCCGAGGTGCGCGCCAAGCGCGAGCCGGTGAAGATCGAGCCGCGTCCGGAGCCGGTGATCGAGAAGAGCGATCGGGCCAAGCGCGATACCCAGATTCCGATGTTCCGCGGCGTCAACGGTGATGGCTCGGACCTTCCGCCGCTGGCGCTGCTGGATGATCCCAAGCCGCAGCCCAAGGGCTACGACGAAGAGACGCTGGAGACCCTGTCGCGACAGATCGAGTTCAAGCTGAAGGACTTCCGCATCGATGCGCAGGTGGTCGGCGCCAATCCCGGCCCGGTCATCACCCGCTTTGAGATCGAGCCGGCACCGGGCATCAAGGTCAGCCAGATCAGTTCGCTGGACAAGGACATCGCGCGCGGCTTGTCGGTGAAGTCGGTGCGCGTGGTCGACGTCATTCCGGGCAAGTCGGTGATCGGCCTGGAAATCCCCAACGTCACCCGCGAGATGATCTTCCTGTCCGAGCTGCTGCGCTCGAAGGAATATGACAAGTCGGCCAGTGTGCTGACCTTGGCGCTGGGCAAGGACATCGCCGGTCGCCCGACCGTGGCCGACCTGGCACGCATGCCCCATCTGCTGGTGGCCGGTACCACCGGTTCGGGCAAGTCGGTGGCGGTCAACGCGATGGTGCTGAGCCTGTTGTTCAAGGCCTCGCCGAAAGACCTGCGGATGCTGATGATCGACCCGAAGATGCTCGAACTGAGCGTCTACCAGGGCATCCCGCACCTGCTGGCACCTGTGGTCACCGACATGAAGGAGGCCGCGAACGGCCTGCGCTGGTGCGTGGCCGAGATGGAGCGCCGCTACAAGCTGATGAGCGCAGTGGGCGTGCGCAACCTGGCCGGCTTCAACAAGAAGGTGAAGGAAGCCCAGGACGCCGGCCAGCCGCTGATGGACCCGCTGTTCAAGCCGAACCCGGAACTGGGCGAGGCGCCGCGCCCGCTGGAAACGCTGCCGTTCATCGTCATCTTCATCGACGAATTCGCCGACATGATGATGATCGTCGGCAAGAAGGTGGAAGAGCTGATCGCGCGCCTGGCACAGAAGGCACGTGCGGCCGGCATCCACCTGATTCTGGCCACGCAGCGCCCGTCGGTGGACGTGATCACCGGCCTGATCAAGGCCAACATCCCGACCCGAATCGCCTTCCAGGTCAGCTCCAAGATCGACTCGCGCACCATCCTCGACCAGTCCGGCGCGGAAACACTGCTGGGCCACGGCGACATGCTGTACCTGCCGCCGGGCACCGCGCTACCCGAGCGCGTGCATGGTGCGTTCGTGTCCGACGATGAAGTGCATCGCGTGGTCGAGCACCTCAAGGCGATGGGCCCTGCCGACTATGTCGACGGCGTGCTGGACGAAGTGCAGACGATGGGCGACGGCGTGGTCGTCGGCGCCACCGGCCTGCCCGAGAACAGTTCGTCCGGTGACGAGTCCGACCCGTTGTATGACGAAGCGCTGCGGGTGGTCACCGAGACCCGCCGTGCATCGATTTCCGGCGTGCAGCGCCGGCTGAAGATCGGCTACAACCGTGCAGCGCGACTGATCGAGGCCATGGAAGCGGCCGGCGTGGTCAGCCCGCCCGAGCACAACGGCGACCGCACGGTGCTGGCACCGCCGCCGCCGAAGTAAGACCCGACGTATCCCCCACGACGTCCAAGGAACCGACGCATGCTTCACCCCGTACCAAGCGCGCTGGCACTGGCGCTGGCAGCCTTCCTGGCTGCCGGCCCGGCACTGGCAGACACCGCCACCTCCGCGCCCGCCACGGCGCCGCCTTCCACCAGCGGCGATACCGAAGCCAGCAATAATTTCAGCATTGTCCGTTACCGCGCCGACTATCAGGTGCGGCCGGATGCCGGCAATGTGCAGACCGAAACCTACGAAGTGCTGCTCAAGACCAAGGCCTCGGTCGAGCAGTTCAGCCAGGTGCGGCTGAGCTACAGCGAGAAGATGGAAACCCTGGAGGTGCTTGGCGCCTACACCATTACCGCCGACGGCCAGCGCCGTGACGTGCCGGCCGACCGCATCTACACCCAGGAAAGCTACTCCAGCGCCTCGGCGGCGATGTATGCCGACCGCAAGGTACGGGTGATCGTGTTCCCGAACCTGGCCCCGGGCACCCGCCTGTACTACCAGGTGCGCCGCACCCAGGCCACGCCGTACTTCCCGGGCTATTTCGGCTTGTGGGAGACCTTCAATGTGTTCACCGAGTACGAGGACGCCGAAGTCACCCTGAGTGCGCCGGCCAACCTGCCGATGTTCATCGACAGCCGCGGCGTGCAGGGCAGCGATCGCCCGACGGTGAAGAACGGCCAGGCGCAGTGGCGCTGGCGCTACCAGCGTCGCGAGGCGATGCCGGCGCAGAACTGGTCGGCGGCGGGCTGGGAGTTCGGCCCGAACATCATGGCCAGTACCTATCGTGACTGGTCGCAGATGGGTCGCGCCTACCAGCTCAAGGCGGGCCCGGCGGCCGAGGTGACCCCGGCGCTGCAGGCGCTGGCTGATGAGATCACCGCGGGTATCAGCGACCGCCGCGAGCAGGCTGATGCGCTGTATCGCTGGGTTGCGCAGAACATCCGCTACGTGGCGGTGTACCTGGGCAATGGCGGGCTGGAGCCGAACAGCGCGCAGAGCATCCTCGACAACCACTATGGTGACTGCAAGGACCATGTGACGATCCTGGAGGCGCTGCTGGCAGCCAAGGGCATCGCCAGCTCGCCGGTGCTGATCGGTGCCGGCGGCGGTCCGACGCTGCCGAAGATTCCGGTGCTGGGCCGCTTCAACCACGCCATCACCTACATTCCCGAGTTTGATCTGTACCTGGATTCGACCACCGCGTGGGCGCGCTTCGGTCAGCTGCCAGAGGGTGACCTAGGTGCACCGGTGATGCGTACCCGTGACGCCACGCTGGCGCGCACCCCGGCCAACACGCCGGAGCGTAACGCCACCTCGATGGAGGTGCGTTTCACCTTCGACGCCAACGGCAACCTGCGTGGAGAGACCATTCCGAAGCTGGGCGAGAACGCCGAGATCGGCATGCGCGCCCAGTTCTCCCAGCTCAACGCGCAGAACCGTGCGCGCGCTGAAGAGCAGATCATGGCCGCCTCCGGTTTCGATGGGCGAGGGCAGCTGCAGATCCAGGGCGTGCCGGTCGACCTGACCCGGCCGTTCGGCTACCGCATGGCGTTCCAGGCCGAGGACTACGCCGACTTCAGCGTGGCCGGCGGCATGGCCGTGCCGGACCCGCCGGGTGGCGAGTCGGTGCGTGGGCTGTACGCCACTGCCTCGGCGCCGGCCAACGAAACGCCGTTCTACTGCAATGCCAGCCTGCGCGAGGAAACCTATCGCCTGCAGTTCCCGGCCAATGCGCCGATCATCGCCATCCCGGCCAGCCAGCGTTTCGCCAATGCCGCCGGCGAGTACCGGGTGGACTGGAGTCGCGAGGGTCAGGAGGTGATCGTGCACCACCGCTTGCAGCAGAATGCAGTGCGTGGGCCAGAGGCGTTGTGCCAGCCGCAGGACTATCCGGCGTTCCGCGCGCTGTATCGCGAAGTGCGGCGTGGCTTCCGCGGCCAGGTGCTGTACGGCAAGCTGCCGGGATCCGGTGGCTGAATCGCCGATGGACGTTCAGGGCGGCATAATGTCGCCCTGATCGCCCATTCATCTTTCCCCGGGCACACTGGCAACCACCTTTCCTGGCGCCCGCGCCCACAGGATTCCCGCATGAACTTCCGCTTCCGCCGTTTCCTTGCCACCACCACCTTGGCCGTGGCCTGCGCCGCCGCCGGCAGCGCCTGGGCTGGCGCCCGCGATGACCTGAAGACCTTCACCAGCGGCCTGAAGGGCCTGGATGGGCAGTTCAGCCAGCAGGTGTTCGACAGCCGCGGCAAGGTGAAGGAATCGACCAGTGGCCGAGTGGCGCTGTCGGCGCCGCGCCTGTTCCGTTGGGAATACGTGCGCCCGCACGAACAGCTGATCGTGGCCGACGGCAAGAAGGTCTGGATGTACGAGCCGGACCTGGAGCAGGCCACCGTGCGCGAGCAGGGCAAGGAAGAGCAGAACAGCCCGCTGACCGCGCTGATCAACCCGGCGCTGCTGGAGCAGCAGTACGACGTCAGCGAAGAGGCCGCGCAGCGCGACGGCCTGCAGTGGCTGTCGCTGTCGCCGAAGCGCGAGACCGAAGCCAGCTTCCAGTACGCCGCGCTGGGCTTCAACGCCCAGGGCCTGGCCAGGATGGAAATCACCGATGCGGTTGGCCAGCGTACCGTGATCAGCTTCAGTGGCTGGAAGCGCAACCCGGGCTTCGCGGCCGGCACCTTCAGCTTCACCCCGCCGAAGGGCACCGACGTCATCGGCAATTGATCTGTGGGCGGAGGCGCTTTGGTGGGTGTCAACCTTGGTTGACACGCTTTTGATCTGCCGGCTTTGATCTGCCGGCCAGCGGCCGGCACTACCACCCGTGCGGCCTGATCCGCCGGGCATGGCCTGGCCCTACCTGCTCTGGTGGGTGCCAACCGGGACCGCCTTGGTGGGTGTCAACCTTGGTTGACATGCTTTTGATCTGCCAGCCAGCGGCCGGCACTACCACCCGTGTGGCCTGATCGCCGGCATGGCCCGGCGCTTTCTGCTCTGGTGGGTTTCAACCGGCACCGCCTTGGTGGGTGTCAACCTTGGTTGACACGCTGTTGATCTGCCGGCCAGCGGCCGGCACTACCAGACATCGCGTCCCGCCCGCCGGGCACGGCCCGGCGCTACCGTTGGGCGGCGCGGTACAATGACCGGGTGCCAAGACATCGCTCCACTTCATTCCCCGGACCCGATCTGCTGAGCGTCGATCGGGAACACATGCGCCCGCTGGCCGAGCGCATGCGCCCCCGCACCCTGGACGAAATGGTCGGGCAGAAGCGCCTGCTGGCGCCGGACAGTGCGCTGCGCCGCGCGGTCGAATCCGGTCGCGTGCATTCGATGATCCTGTGGGGGCCGCCGGGCTGCGGCAAGACCACGCTGGCGCTGCTGCTGGCCGAGTACGCCGATGCGGAATTCCGCGCCATCTCTGCCGTACTGTCCGGCCTGCCGGAGGTGCGCCAGGTGCTGGCCGAGGCCGCGCAACGCTTCGCCGAAGGCCGCCGCACCGTGCTGTTCGTGGATGAGGTGCACCGCTTCAACAAGGCGCAGCAGGATGCGTTCCTGCCGCATATCGAGCGCGGCACCATCCTGTTCGTCGGTGCCACCACCGAGAATCCATCCTTCGAGCTGAATTCGGCGCTGCTGTCGCGTTGCCGCGTGCATGTGCTGGAAGGCGTTTCGCCCACAGACATCGTTGAGGCGCTGGAGCGTGCGCTGGGTGACCGCGAACGCGGCCTGGGTGAAGAGCACATCGAGGTCGCTCCCGAGCTGCTGCTGGAAATTGCGACCGCCGCCGACGGCGACGTGCGCCGTGCGCTGACCCTGCTGGAGATCGCCGCTGAGCTGGCGGGCGGGGAGGGTGGGCGCATCACGCCGCAGACCCTGACCCAGGTGCTGGCCGATCGTACCCGCCGCTTCGACAAGGGCGGCGAGCAGTTCTACGACCAGATCTCGGCGCTGCACAAATCCGTGCGCAGCTCCAACCCGGACGCCGCGCTGTACTGGCTGACCCGCATGCTCGATGGCGGCTGCGATCCGTCTTACCTGGCGCGCCGGCTGACCCGCATGGCCATCGAGGATATCGGCCTGGCCGACCCGCGTGCGCAGAGCATGGCGCTGGAAGCGTGGGACATCTATGAGCGGCTGGGCAGTCCGGAGGGAGAGCTCGCGTTCGCCCAACTGGTGCTTTATCTGGCCAGCACGGCGAAGTCGAACGCCGGCTATGCGGCCTTCAACCAGGCCAAGGCCGAAGTGCGCGAGAGTGGTACCGAAGAAGTGCCGCTGCACCTGCGCAATGCGCCGACCAAGCTGATGAAGGAACTGGGCTACGGCGCCGAGTACCAGTATGACCACGATGCGGAGGGTGGCATCGCGCTCGACCAGACCGGTTTCCCGGATGCGATGGGCGAACGGGTGTACTACAACCCGGTGCCGCGCGGGCTGGAAATCAAGTTGAAGGAAAAGCTGGATCGTTTGCGCGCCGAGCGCGAGGCTGCGCGCGCCGCGAAGGGCCGCTGACCCGGTTCATGTGGCGTCGAGCCATGCTCGACTGCTTTTCGCAGCACTTCACGGCTCCCGACAGCCGAGCATGGCTTGGCTCTACATTGTCCTGCACGCGTTCATTTGGCACACTGCGCGGCTACTTTTTCAAGGATCGATGCCGTGCAGGAAATGATTCTGCCGTTGAAGCGCTACGCCCAGTTCGAGGGCCGCGCGAACCGCCGCGAGTACTGGATGTACCAGCTGTTCCTGTTCCTGGTCGCAACGGCAGTGTTGCTGCTGGCCGGCGTGCTGGCGATCCTCCTGCGCAACAGTGCCGAAGCGCTGGCCGGCATCCTGATCGGCATGGTGGTGCTGCTGTGTGTGATGTGGCTGGCCACGATCGTGCCGCTGATCGCGGTGACCGTACGCCGCCTGCATGACTGCAACCAGTCGGGCTGGCTGTTCCTGCTGGCGCTGGTACCGGGTGGCGGGATCGTGATCATGATCTTCTCGCTGCTGCCGGGCACGCCGCAGGAGAATGTGTATGGTCCGGTGCCTACGGGGCCGTGATGATGCATGAGTCGAGCATGGCTCGACGCTACAGAGGCAAAGAAATGAAGCCGGCATTTTGCCGGCTTCAGCTTTACTTGACGGCGCAATCGCCGAAGGACAGGTAATCGGTGCCCGAGCTGAACTGCAGCGTGCAGCTGGCGGTGAAAGTCGCGCCTTCTTCCAGTGCGCCCAGCTTGGCCGCCTGCTGTTCGTCGTCGCTGGTCAGCCGGGCCAGGACATTGCCCTGGTCATCGCCGGCCTCGATCAGTGGCTCGCCCGCCAGGTTGCTGGAAACGCTCAGTGCTACGGCAGTGAATGTCACCGTCTGGTTGAGTTGGTCCATGCTCAACGTCGAATTGCCGGCCTCTTCAAAGGCCTGGTAGAGCGTTGGGAGATCCTGCGCGGCATGGGCGGCCAGCGGCGCGAGCAGGCCGAGGGTAAGGGCGATCAGTGCGGTGTGCTTCAAGGGTTCTCACAATCATGGGATCCAATCCCATGGCGGTTGTGGCGCGAATGGGCGCGGCCAGCACGGCGGTGAGCTACCCGACGTCCGGCTGCGCTGGAAGCAGGGCGATCCAATGCCCTGTTGGGCTGCAACATAGGGGAAGTACCGCGTCCTGTTCAACTGGAGCGTCCGCTCGCAACGGCGAGGCCGAGGCTCGATTCAAGCCTTCCGGACCTGCTGTTCGTGCAGATCGGGCATGGCCGGCTGACCTGTGCCGGTGTACAGGCCGGCGCACCGGCGAAATTGAGAATGAATGAGACGGGCGTAATTGAGCCTTGCCGCGATCTTCACCTAGGGTGACGCGCCGTGCAGCGTGCACGCGCGCCGTCGACCATGGGGTCGTCGCGGCCCTTCCTACCTGTCCATAACCATGAAGCCACATCCGCTTGCCAGCAGCCGCATGAGCGAACTGCAATGGAGCGAGGTCAAACGTCACCTGGCCCTCCCGCTGCGCGCACGCGTCCACCGCCGGGATGATGCCTATCGGCAATTCATCGAGGCCGTACTTTGGGTTGCGAGGGGAAATGCCCCCTGGGCCAGCATCCCCGAAGAGGCCGGGCCGTGGCGTCCGATCTATGTCCGCTATGTCCGCTGGGCGGAGTTGGGGTACTGGGCCGACGTTTGTGATGGACTCGGGGTGAACAGCCCCCTGGGTGCGGCGCTGCGCGCCCATGTAGAGCGCAGCCGGGCCCGCAGTGAATGGCGGCAGCAGCGGCGAGGCGCCGTTTCCTGATGTTCTTTGTGCTGCCTGTTTCGCTAGCAACACATTGAAAAGTCTGGGAAAAATTTCGAATGAGATGGAATGAGAACGAATGAGCGGGCCCTAGATGTCGCGCTGGCCTGCGGTTCCTAGCATTCCGTTCCATGGCACTCGATATGTGCCTTTTGTCTCATTCACACGGACTGACAGATGAAAGCGATGTCTTCTCGCCCCAGCGGGCGACTGCTGTTGCTCGACGGGCAGGATTGTCCGGTTCCGCCGCCGGACTGATCCCGGCCGCACCCGGACGGTCCGCCAAGGCTCCAGTCCGATCCTCTTGAAGCGTTCCTGTCCCGATGCCGCGCCGAGCGGCGCGGCTGGGCGGGTGCGCGTCCCGATTTCGCCAGGCCGCGCGTGCCCGGTCAACGTTTCGATAGATAAGGATCCATAACATGAATAGAATTTTCAGCAAAGTCTGGAGTAAGGCGCTGGGCAGGCTGGTTGTAGCGTCCGAGCTGGCGTCGCGCCAGGGTTCGGGTACCAGCCGTGGTGCCACGGTTTCCGCAGGGCCGATCAACCGAAGCCTGCTCGGTGCTGCGGTGGTTGCCGCAATGATGGGGCTGCCGACCGAGGTGCTAGCAGGTAATGGTATCCATATCAATTCGGGTTCCGATGGCGAATGCGTGAGCATCAACGAGCCGGGATGGAGCCCCTTTACACAGACCCAGACGCAGCTGCTGAACAACAACATCAATTTCAAGGACACCGATCCCAAATGCGGTGCCTTTCCGAACTCACCCAACGGAGTACTGTTTTATCGTCCGGCGGCAGTGGATGGCGTGGGAGCAACATCACTCGGCTTGGGTGGGGATCTATGGGTCAATGGAAAAGTCAGCCTGAACCCGACTGGTCTTGCCAGGATCGACGTCAAAAGCCTTGCATTTGGTCTCAATGCTACGGCGACTAACGCTAACGATTGGGCAATTGGTGAAGGTGCCAAAGCGGACTCCGCTGAGAAGAGGGACGCGGAAACCGGCGCTGCCGGCAACGCCTTGGCAATTGGTAACAACTCGTTGGCCGAGCACACGGAAGCACTGGCTTTGGGACTTAGCACGAGAGCGCGAGCCCCGCTCTCGACTGCAGTGGGCCGCAGTGCCAGTATCGGTGCCGGCGGTCACTCCGCAACAGCAGTTGGGCGTTTTGCTCAAGCAAATGGGCACAGCACTACCGCAATTGGTCGTGACACGATCGCACGGGCCGAGCAGTCCACGGCGGTCGGGTATGGCGCGAGAACCGGCAACAATGCCAGCCGAGCCGTGGCGATCGGTGCGAGTGCTCAGGCGATTGGATTGGAATCGCTGGCGATGGGTAGCGGCGCAATGGTCAGCGCCGGGATGAACAATGCAGTTGCCATTGGCAAGGATTCACGGGGTAACGCCGCCGACACGGTCGCGATCGGCGTCGGGGCGGTGGCCGAACACTTCAACAGCGTTGCGCTCGGTACGGCTGCGCGGACTGCTCCGCATCGCGTTGTTTCGCCGACGGACCTCAATGGCACACGCTACAACTTCCTGCCCCCGGGCCTTGCAGAAGCGAATGTGAATGGCGTCGTCAGCGTGGGCAGCGAAGCCGTATCCCGACAGCTCGTCAATGTCGCTCCGGGCGTGCTCGATGCGACCAGCTACGACGCCGTCAATGGCTCGCAGCTGTTTGCCGCGTATCAGGAAATCAATAAGTTGGGTCAGAAGGACGTAGCGCTGGCTGCCAAGGACGCCGAGCTGGAGGATCGCCTGAACAAACTGCCCAAGGGCATCGATGGCGCAACGGTGGCAGCGGCAATCGGTCCAGGTACACAAGTGGATGGTAATGGCAGGCTTTCTCTGCCGCAGCTGGCGCTCAAGAGCCTCGGTCGACAACCCGATGACGTCACCGTCCCGGCGGCGCAGCCGACGTCGCTGCTCGGCGCCATTGACGCGTTGGATGGGGAGATGGTCAAGATAAACGGCGCACTAGGCGTGCTGTTCGACAATGCACTGCTGTGGCATGAGACCGAAGGTGCGTACTCTGCCCAAAAAGGCGCTGCCCCCGGAGCCAATCGAATCGCCAATGTTGCTGCAGGAACCGGCACGCAGGACGCCGTGAACGTGGGTCAGTTGCGGGAGGTGGAGCGCACCGCGCAGGACGCCGGGTCGGCGGCGTCCACTGCCCAGCGTGCTGCGGACGCCGCGCAGGCCACCGCCGACGAGGCCAAGGCGGCAGCCGGTTCGGCCAGCACGCAGCTGGCGGGTATCGGCCCGCAGGAAACCGTCGCCGGCCGGATCAAGGATGCGGGCCAGTCCGTGGCCAATGCCCTGGGCGGCGGCGCCAGCGCCAACGCCGACGGCACCGTGTCTGCGCCGTCTTATGGTGTGGCTGCCATCAATGCCGATGGCAGCATCGGCGAGGTGACCCAGCACGGTAACGTTGGCGGCGCGCTGACCGCATTGGATCAGAACATCGGCACGGTCAATGAGCGCGTGGATGGCCTGGCGCGTGACAGCCTCCGCTGGAACGAAGACCTGGGCGCCTACGATGCCGCCCGTGATGGGCAGGCAAGCAGCCAGATCGCCAATGTCGCGGCCGGTGTAAAAACGACCGATGCAGTGAATGTCGGCCAGCTCAACGTGGTGGATCAGGCTGCCAAGGTGGCGCAGTAGGCGGCCCAGGCCGCGCAGTTTACGGCAGACGGTGCGCAGCGCACGGCCGACGGCGCGGCTTCGGCGGCCAGCCAGGCACAGGCAACCGCCGATTCGGCGGCGAGTGCTGCTAACGCAGCGGCTGCCGATGCCGGCAATGCGCAGCGTGCGGCGGACGCGGCGCAGGTCACTGCCAACGAGGCGAAGGCGGCAGCCGGTGCGGCCAATACGCAGCTGGCGGGTATCGGCCCGCAGGAAACCGTCGCCGGCCGCATCAAGGATGCGGGCCAGTCCGTGGCCGATGCCCTGGGCGGCGGCGCCAGCGCCAACGCCGACGGCAGCGTGTCCGCGCCGTCTTATGGCGTGGCTGCCATCAATGCCGATGGCAGCACCGGCGAGGTGACCCAGCACGGCAACGTTGGCGGCGCTCTGGGCGCGCTCGATCAGAACATCGGCACGGTCAATGACCGCGTCGACGGCCTGGCGCGTGACAGCCTCCGCTGGAACGAAGACCTGGGCGCCTATGATGCCGCCCATGACGGGCAGGCAAGCAGCCAGATTGCAAACGTCGCGGCCGGTGTGAAAGCGACCGATGCAGTGAATGTCGGCCAGCTCAACACGGTCGATCAGGCCGCCAAGGCGGCGCAGTCGGCGGCCCAGGCCGCGCAGTCTACGGCCGACGCGGCCGGTGTTGCGGCCGATGGTGCACAGCGCACGGCCGACGGGGCGGCGTCTGCGGCCAACCAGGCACAGGCAACCGCCGATTCGGCGGTGAATGCTGCTGCTGCGGCGGCTACCGATGCCGGCAATGCGCAGCGTGCGGCGGACGCGGCGCAGGTCACCGCCAACGAGGCGAAGGCGGCAGCCGGTTCGGCCAGCACGCAGCTGGCGGGTATCGGGCCGCAGGAAACCGTCGCCGGCCGGATCAAGGACGCGGGCCAGTCCGTGGCCAATGCCCTGGGCGGCGGCGCCAGCGCCAACGCCGACGGCAGCGTGTCTGCGCCGTCTTATGGCGTGGCTGCCATCGATGCCGATGGCAGCGTTGGCGAGGTGACCCAGCACGGTAACGTTGGTGGCGCGCTGAGCGCGCTCAATCAGAACATCGGCACGGTCAATGACCGCGTCGACGGCCTGGCGCGTGACAGCCTTCGCTGGAACGAAGACCTGGGCGCCTACGATGCCGCCCATGATGGGCAGGCAAGCAGCCAGATCGCCAACGTCGCGGCCGGCGTGAAAACGACCGATGCAGTCAATGTCGGCCAGCTCAACACGGTCGATCAGGCCGCCAAGGCGGCGCAGTCGGCGGCCCAGGCCGCGCAGTCTACGGCCGACGCAGCTGGTGTCGCGGCAGATGGTGCACAGCGCACGGCGGATGGGGCGGCGTCTGCGGCCAACCGGGCACAGGCAACCGCCGATTCGGCGGCGAGTGCTGCCGCGGCGGCGGCTACCAATGCCGGCAACGCCCAGCGTGCGGCGGACGCGGCGCAGGTCACTGCCAACGAGGCGAAGGCGGCAGCCGGTGCGGCCAATACGCAGCTGGCGGGTATCGGCCCGCAGGAAACCGTAGCCGGCCGGATCAAGGATGCGGGCCAGTCCGTGGCCGATGCCCTGGGCGGCGGCGCCAGCGCCAACGCCGACGGCAGCGTGTCCGCGCCGTCTTATGGTGTGGCCGCCATCAATGCCGATGGCAGCACCGGCGAGGTGACCCAGCACGGCAACGTTGGCGGCGCGCTGACCGCATTGGATCAGAACATCGGCACGGTCAATGACCGCGTCGACGGCCTGGCGCGTGACAGCCTCCGCTGGAACGAAGACCTGGGCGCCTACGATGCCGCCCATGATGGGCAGGCAAGCAGCCAGATCGCCAACGTCGCGGCCGGCGTGAAAACGACCGATGCAGTCAATGTCGGCCAGCTCAACACGGTCGATCAGGCCGCCAAGGCGGCGCAGTCGGCGGCCCAGGCCGCGCAGTCCACGGCCGATGGCGCGACGTCTGCGGCCAACCAGGCACAGGCAACTGCCGATTCGGCGGTGACTGCTGCTGCTGCGGCGGCTACCGATGCCGGCAATGCCCAGCGCGCGGCGGACGCCGCGCAGGTCACCGCCAATGAAGCCAGAGCGGTAGCCGGTGCGGCCAGCACACAGCTGGCGGGTATCGGCCCGCAGGAAACCGTCGCCGGCCGGATCAAGGACGCGGGCCAGTCCGTGGCCAATGCCCTGGGCGGCGGTGTGAATGTGAATGCCGACGGCACCGTGTCTGCGCCATCCTATGGAGTGGCTGCCATCAATGCCGATGGCAGCACCGGCGAGGTAACCCAGCACGGTAACGTTGGCGGAGCGCTGAACGCATTGGATCAGAACATCGGCACGGTCAATGACCGCGTCGACGGCCTGGCGCGTGACAGCCTCCGCTGGAACGAAAACCTGGGCGCCTACGATGCCGCCCATGACGGGCAGGCGAGCAGCCAGATCGCCAACGTTGCGGCCGGCGTGAAAACGACCGATGCAGTCAATGTCAGCCAGCTCAACGTGGTCGATCAGGCCGCCCAGGCGGCGCAGTCTGTAGCTGACGCGGCTTCCAGCGCAGCCGATGGTGCGCAGCGCACGGCCGATGACGCTACTGCCCGGGCGGCCACAGCGCAGGCGACGGCGGATCGGGTCGGAGGTGTGGCAAGCGCTGCGTTGCAGGCAGCCAACTCTGCTGGCGAGGGTGTCATCCGCACTGCGGCGGAGGTGGAGCAGACCCGGAATCAGATCGTGCGCGGGGAAATCGGGTTGGTTAAAAAGGATCCGCAGAGCAAGTCGCTCACGATCGGAAAAGACACGGGAGGCAACGAGCTGGATGTCAGCGGCCACGAAGGTGGTCGGCGGGTGACCGGCATCGCTGTGGGCCGGATCGATGATGCCAGCACTGACGCGGTCACCGGCGCGCAGCTCAACGCTTTGGACAAGCGTGTGCAGCGTGCAGACGCGCTGGGTGAGGGCGTCGCAGTGGACAGGCCGAGCTCTGAGCAGCCTGCAGCGCGGGCCGAGGTTGGTAGCGGTGCGGTCGCGGTGGGTGCAGGGACCTCCGCGAGTGGTACCGGAAGCGTGGCGGTGGGGCAGGGTGCTGCAACCACCGGCGCCCAGGCGACCGCGCTGGGCAAGGACGCGGTCGCCAGCGCGCCGGGCAGTGTCGCGCTGGGCGCCGGCTCGCGTGCCGATCGGCCGAACGCGCTTTCGGTGGGGGCGGCCGGCGCGGAGCGGCAGATCACCCATGTTGCGCCCGCCACGCGTGATACTGACGCAGTCAATCTGGGGCAGGCACGATCACTGTCCCGGCAGGAAGCGAGCTGGGCGCTGGTCCAGGCCAACGGATATACGGATCGCCAGATCAAGCAGCTGCGTCGCGAAGCAAACGCAGGTATCGCGCTGTCGATGTCGATGGCGGGTCTCCCGAGCAGCTTCGTTCCGGGCGGAAGGATGATTGCAATGGCCGGGTCGACTTATGGTGGTGAGTCTGCAGTCGCGCTCGGCTTTTCTGCAGTCTCCGAGGATGGCTCGTTCATGCTCAGGGCATCGGGTTCGACCACCACGGAGGACCATGGCTTCACCATCGGTGTAGGCTTCCAGTGGTGATTGGCAACTCCGGCAGGAACATAGCGAGGGGCCGACGCTGGCGGCCCCGATCTCTCGCGCGTGATACACAGCGTGACGTTCGATCGATGTGATAATCATTCGCGTTTAAGGTAGACTGCGGTCCCTTGTGAACCGGCGGCCCTGGGCCGCTTCTGCCGCCGCTGATGAAGCATTTCGTCCCGCCTTCGCGCCGTGGTCCGCTGGCCCGCGGCCTGGCCGCCTTGATGATGGGTCTGCTCCTGGCCACCCCGTACGCCCATACGCAGCAGCGCAATCCGCTGCAGAAGATCGGCCACACCGTGCTCGACGAGCCGGCGGCCAGCTATCGTTTCGAGCATTTCGTGGTGGACAGCCCGGACCAGCAGCGCCGTTGGCGGGTGAACCTGGCGATCCCGGCCAAGGCCGGCAAGACGCCATTGCCGGTGCTGTACGCGCTGGACGGCAACGCCGTCGCCATGGTCCTGGATCAGCCGTTGCTGGCCGAACTGGCTGCGCGCAAGGCGCCACCGGTGCTGGTGCTGATCGGCTACGACAACGACCTGCGCATCGACTCCAAGGCGCGCACCCGCGACTACACCGCATGGATCGATCGCGCCGACGACGAAAGCGGTACGACCCAGGCGGTCGGCGGTGGTGCTGCGGCCTTCCTGGATGTGATCGAACGCCGCATCAAGCCGGAAGTCGAGCGTCGCGCACGCATCGATACGCAGCAGCAAGCGCTGTGGGGCCACTCGCTGGGTGGCCTGTTCGTGCTTAATGCGCTGTACACCCGTCCCGCCGCCTTCCAGTCCTATCTGGCGGCCAGCCCGTCGCTGTGGTGGAGCCAGGGCGCGGCGCTGGGTGATCCGGAACAGCAGTTCGTGCAGAACGTGCATGGCCAGCCGGCAAAGCTCTGGCTGATGCTGGGCGGTGCCGAGCGTGTTGGCGATCGCGGCAAGCGTGACATGAACAATCCGCGCGTGGTCGCGCACCTGCGCCGCATCGGTGGCGCCACCCCGGATGCCGCGATGCAGTTGTCCGAGCGGCTGGGCAAGGTGCCGGGCCTGAGCGTGGAGTACCGCGAGTTCGACGGCCTCGGTCACGGCCCGATGCTGCCCGCCTCGTTCCATGCCGCGCTGCATGAGCTGTACGGCGTGACCGACCGCAGTGCCGGTGACGGCGCGCCCAATGGCGCTGACAACGCCGCTGAATGAATCCCTTCGCATGCCAAGGCGTGCGACCCCACTACCCAGGCGAGGCTGCCGATGTGCAGCGGCCCAGGCAACCGATGAATCCCGCGTCACGTGGCGCGGCCTACGTGTGCAAGGAGCCTTCCATGTCGTTCCGTCCGTCTTTCCGTCTTACCTCTCTCGCCGCCGGCCTGCTGCTGGCGGTGACCGCCACCGCGCAGCCGGTGTTCGACCAACCGGCCAACGCCACCTTCAAGGGCGAGGTCGTTTCACGCGGTGAGAACGTGGTTCCCGGCAGCACTGCCGACGTGGTCGGTCGTGGCTTCGTGCCGGGCCAGAAGGTCAGCCTGCTGCGTGGCGACAGCGTGCTCAACACGCAGCCGCTGGTGGTCGATGCCGATGGCAACTTCAAGACCCAGCTGAGCATTCCCGCCGACGCGGTGCCGGGCACCCACCCGGTGGTGGTGCGCGCCAGCCAGCCGGCCGCAGCCACCGTGCTGAAGCTGCGCGTTTCGCCGCAGCTGCCGCTGTCCGGCCAGGCGCAGTTCGCCACCCAGTCCAACAAGCTGGTGCCGGGCCTGTACCAGTCCGCCTACAGCGCCGCCAGCAACGCGTTGTTCGTGACCTCGGCCGTGGGCCGTCCGCCGGTGACCCAGTCGCAGCTGCTGAAGCTGGACCCGAAGTCGCTGAAGGTGACCAAGGCGATCACCCCGGCGCAGGTGCCAGGCAGCACCAACGGCGCGGTGTACGCGGTCTACGGCGTCGGCGTGGATGACACCAACGGCAACGTGTGGGTCACCAACACCCGCCAGAACTCCATCGCGGTCTATCGCCAGAAGGACCTGTCGCTGGTCCATCAGTTCCCGGTCGATGCCGTGCCGCACGCGCGCGACGTGGTGGTCGATGGCACTCACGGCAAGGTGTTCGCCTCGGCCACGGGTGAAGACCACCTGTCGGTGTTCGATGCCAAGACCCTCAAGGAGCTGCCGGCGGTGACGCTGGAATCCGGCGTGGATGACGGCAAGTTCACCCCGATGAGCCTGGTGCTGGATGAGAAGGGCGGCAAGCTGTTCACCGTCAGCATCGGCACGCCGGAAGCGGCGGTGATCGATGTGGCCAGCGGCAAGGTCGAGAAGGTCATCGACCTGGGCAATTCGATCAGTGCCTCGGGCGTGGCCTTCGACGCGGCACGCAACCGCCTGTACGTGGCCTCGCAGGGCACCGACAACCTGCTGATCGTCGATGTGGCCGCCGGCAAGGTGCTGCACGATGTGCCGGTCGGCGCCGGCGCGCTGAACGTCGCCTTCGATGATGCCTCCGGCCTGGCCTACGTCAGCAACCGTGGCGCTGGCACGGTCACCGTGGTGAACGGTGATGGCAAAGTGGTCGCCAATCTTGATGGCGGTACGCTGCCGAACCACGTCCGCGCCGATGGCAAGGGCAACGTGTTCGCGGTGAACAAGTCGCGCGGCGCTGAAGACCCGAAGGGTGACCGCATCATCCGCATCACCCCGAAGCAGTAAGTCACAGGGCAGGGCGGCGTGCGCGTCGCCCTGCCGGCAAGGAGAATGTGCATGAACATCGCGTCCCGTCTGCGCCTGTGTGCGCTTCCGTTGGCTGTTTCGCTGGCGCTGGCTGCCTGTGGCGGCTCGTCGGCTCCCTCTGATGCCAAGACGCCTGCCGAGTCGCCTGCAGCAACGGCGGCCGCTGCGGAAACGGCGTTGCCGGCAGGCTGGCAGCGCGTGGCCGGTGCCGAGATGCCGGCGGTGCATGACCAGAAGGCGGTGCTGCCGGCCAAGGTGCATTCCGATGACGGTGCCGACATCGAAGTGGCTGACACCAGCCGCATCATCGCCGGTGGCGACGACGTCATCGCGGTGATCGAAGCACTGGGGCTGGGCAAGCAGGTATTTGCCGCGCCGACCAACACCACCACCCAGGCCGGCCTGGCCGCGCCGCACCAGTTCCTGTTCAACCGCACCACTGGCGTGGAGGGCGTGCTGAGCCTGCAGGGCTCGCTGTTCCTCGGCAACAGCCTGCGCCGCCACACCGAACTGGCCAAGAAGCTGCGCGAGGTGGGCGAGCCGGCGGTGGTCATCGATGACCTGCAGCCGGCGCCGGACAAGGTGCGCAAGGTCGCCGCGGCACTAGGGCTGGCCGAGGCAGGGCAAGCACTGGCCACGCAGGTGCAGCGTCAGCTCGACGAGGCTGCAGCGATTGGCAAGGGCCTGGGCCATGCGCCACGACTGATCCACGTATCGGCCACCGGCGCTGGCGGCTCACCGACTGTTGCCGGTGCCGACAGCGCCTCGGCGCAGCTGATCGCGCTGGCTGGCGGCGTCAACATCGGCACCGAGGCGGGGGTGAAGAACTACTCGCAGCTGAGCAATGAAGGCGTGGTCGCCGCGGCGCCGGAGGTGATCCTGGTGACCGAGCATGACCTGCAGCTGTTCGGCGGTGCCGAAGGCCTGTGGAAGGCATACCCGACGCTGAAGCAGACCCCGGCCGGGCAGGCCAATCGGGTCTGGGTGATGCCGGACGTGCAGCTGAAGTACACCAGTGTCGGTTCCGGAGCTGGCGCGCTGGCGCTGGCCAAGGCCCTGGCGGCGTTGCCGAAGGCATGAGTCCGGCGGATCGGCGCCGCCGTCGCGGGCGGACGATGTTGCTGGTGGCGTTGCTGGCACTGCTGGGTGCGGTGCTGGCCTCGTTCGCCGTGGGCCCGCTGCGGCTGCCGCCGCTGGAGGTGATGCAGGCGTTGGCGGTGAAGCTGGGTCTGCTCGATCCGCAGGCGGTCAGCAGCCGCGACCTCGCCGTGGTCTGGCAGCTGCGTATTCCGCGCGCCCTGTTGGGTGCGATGGTCGGTGCGTCGCTGGCGATGGCCGGTGCCAGCCTGCAGGGCTTGTTCGGTAACCCGCTGGCCGACCCCGGCATCGTCGGTGTCAGCCAGGGCGCTGCGCTGGGTGCGGTGGCTGCCATCGTGCTGGGGGCTGCCGGTGCGGCAGGCTGGCTGGTGCCGGTGGCCGCGTTCGCTGGTGGTGCGCTGGCGATTGGCCTGACCTACGCGCTGGCGCGGCCCGGCAAAGGCAGTGGCAACGCCACGCTGCTGCTGGTCGGCATCGCGATGGCCGCGTTCTGCTCCGCGCTGATCGGTTTCCTCACGTACATCGCCAGCGAAAGCGAACTGCAGTCGCTGGTGTTCTGGCAGATGGGCTCGCTGGCGCGTGCCAACTGGGCCGATGTGGCGGCGGTGGTGCCCCTGTTTGCCATCGGCGTGTTCGCGCTGCAGCGACTGGCAACGCCGCTGGACATGCTGGCACTGGGCGAACGCCAGGCGCAGCATCTGGGACTGGACGTGACCCGCACGCGGCGTCGCCTGGTGGCGTTCAGTGCGCTGCTGGTGGGCGCGGCGGTGGCGTTTGCCGGTTCGATCAGCTTCGTGGGCCTGGTGGTGCCGCACGTGGCGCGCCTGCTGGTCGGTCCTGGTCATCGCTGGTTGCTGCCGTTGTCCGGCCTGCTCGGTGCACTGCTGATCGTGGTGGCCGACACCGCGGCACGCACGCTTGATCCGCCCGCGGAGATTCCGCTGGGCCTGTTCTCGGCCGCACTGGGTGCGCCGTTCTTCCTCTGGCTGGTGCTGCAGCAGCGCCGCAAGGCGGCGCCATGAGCGTGCTGCTGAAGTTGCACGACGTGGTGGTGCGCCGCCAGCAGCGCGAGATCCTGCATGGCATCTCGCTGGCATTGGAGCCGGGTACGGTGACTGCCCTGGTTGGCCCGAACGGCGCCGGCAAGTCCACGCTGTTGGCGGTGGCTGCTGGTGACCTGCGTGCCGACGTGGGTGAGGTGAGCCTGCTGGGCAAGCCGTTGGCCAGTTACAAGGCGGGGCCGCTGGCGCGCGAGCGCGCGGTAATGCCGCAGGAGCACGGCGTGCGTTTCGCCTTCAGCGTGGAAGAAGTGGTGGCGATGGGTCGACTGCCGCATCCGCCGGATCCGCGTGTGGACGACGCGCAGGTGGAAGCTGCAATCGATGCCGCCGAACTGCAGGCGCTGCGCCTGCGCGAGGTGCAGCAGCTGTCCGGTGGCGAGTCCGCCCGGACCACGTTCGCGCGCGTGCTGGCGCAGGACACGCCGTTGCTGCTGCTGGATGAGCCGACCGCCGCGCTGGATCTGCGCCATCAGGAGCGCACGCTGCGCAGTGTGCGCGCCTGTGCCGAAGCCGGTGCGTGCGTGATCGTGGTGCTGCACGACCTCAATCTTGCCGCCGGCTATGCCGATCGCATCGTGCTGCTGGAGCAGGGCAGGGTGGCAGCCGATGGCACGCCGCTGCAGGTGCTGACCGAAGACAACCTGCAGCGGGTCTACCAGCAGGATGTGGTGGTGCTGGAGCACCCGCGGCGCGGCGTGCCGCTGGTGGTGGTGACCTGAGCGAGGGCCCGCCAGGTTGCTCCGGGTATCATGATCGCTTCGTTTTCTTCAATGGACTGATGCCATGTTCCGCACCGTTACCTGCAGCGTGCTGCTCGCCGCAATGATTGCTTCCGCTTGCGCTGCCAATGCGGCTTCGACCTCTCAGGTTTCGCTGACCGACGCGGCCGAGAACGCCTCGCTGATCGAGACCCGGCATTCCAGTAGCGACGGTGCCGCTGTGACGTCGATGAAGACGCAGTACTTCGCCAACGAGGAAATGTCGGTGAGCTGGGACGACCAGCAGGTGCTGGTGCTGTGCAGGGAGGCGGCGTACCTGAAGATTCCTGCGACCAAGCTCACGGCCGGCGCGTTGACCTCCGAGCAGCGGCAGATGATCGTCTATCAGGCGCTGATGTCAGGCCTGGGGGCTGTCGCGGGCGTCATCGGGCCGGCAGGCGAGGTGGTGACCGTGGCCGATGACGGCAGCGAGACCCGCAGCGTTGGCGAAAGCAGCTGGGCGTATGGTGTTGAGCGATACGAGGTGATCACCCAGCGGCTGCCGGACGGTGCACTTCGGATCCGGACCCGCAAGACGGAAGCCGTGAATACCACGCCTCCGGCGGGCCCGGACGACATGTTCAGTACCGAGGACGATCAGGCGGCACGCCTGTCCGAGCTGGCGCCGGTGGGCAGCTGGACCGAAGTGGTGGTCCACGGTGGCGCACGGCAGCCGCATGTGGATCCGGCAATGCCATTGAAGGGCTGGATCTCGATGGGCGACGACCAGGCTGCGACCGTGGGTGAGGCGCGCAAGCTGCACGACTGCAAGTAGGACATGGCAGGGGTCAGAGCCCTTTGCTTTGGGCAAAGGGATCCGACCCCGTTGTCGGTCGGCCTCATCGTTCTATTAATGTGTGCAATATTCACTTGCGCGCCAGATTGGCAGGTCTAGAATGCGCCCCATGAACCGGATGCCGCTCCTGAAGTTTTTCACCCTGACCCGCGCAAGCGCGGAACGGGCGTGTCTGCCTGGAGCCCCACGAGGCCGTTGAAGCGGCCATCGCTGGACCTTCGACAGAGCGCCCTCCGGGGCGCTCTTTTCGTTTTTGTTTTTTGTGAGTCGACTAACAGTCGACTCTACCCAGCCGACTCTACCCAGTCGACGCTACCTGCTCGACTCTACCCAGTACTGCGAAGGAGAACGTGCCATGCACCAGATCGCCGAGACCGAACGCTAGCCGCGCACCCTGTCGCCAACCGGGGTGTGCGGCCCCTGAAGTTGGCTTTGCAGGAACCTCTTTATGAACACCCACGTCCTTTCCCGCCGTCGCAACCTTGGCATCATTGCCCACATCGACGCCGGCAAAACCACGCTGACCGAACGCCTGCTGTGGAAAAGCGGCGAGATCCACCGCGTCGGCGAAGTGCACGACGGCAATGCGACCACCGATTTCTCGGCGATCGAGCGCGAACGCGGCATCACCATCGGCGCTGCCGCCGTGCAGGCGCAGTGGGCGCCACGTGACCTGCCGCCGCATCGGCTGACCCTGATCGACACCCCCGGCCATATCGACTTCGCCATCGAAGTCGAACGTTCACTGCGCGTGCTCGACGGTGCCGTGGCCGTGTTCTCGGCCGTGGACGGCGTGCAGCCGCAGTCCGAGACGGTATGGCGCCAGGCGCGTCGCCATCGCGTGCCGCTGATCGCCTTCGTCAACAAGATGGACCGCGTCGGCGCTTCGTTCGAGCGCGTGCTGGAGCAGCTGCAGGACAAACTGCAGGCGCGGCCGTGGGCATTGGGCGTGCCGCTGGGCAGCGAAAGCGGCTTCAACGGCTGGGTCGACCTGGTCGATGAACGCGTACTACACTGGCAGGATGGCGCCGTAACCACGGTGACCTCGTGGGACGACGCGGCACGCGCGCAGTGGCAGGCTCAGCGCGATGCGCTGGTCGAAGCCGTGGCCGATCACGATGAACAACTGGCCGATGCCTGGCTGGAAGGTCTCGCGATCGATGCCGAACAGCTGCGCGCGGCAATCCGCCGGGCGACGCTGGCGGGTGCGGGCGTGCCCGTGCTGGCCGGTGCTGCGTTCAAGGACAAAGGCATCGAGACACTGCTGGATGCGGTGGTCGATTACCTGCCGTCGCCGCTGGATCGCCTTGCCGTGACCGCCGAAAGCGAGAGCGGCGAGGTGGTGCTGCCGCCGGATCCGGACGGTCCGCTGGCGGGCCTGCTGTTCAAGATCACCCACCAGCAACACGGCGCGCTGAGCTTCGTGCGGCTGTACTCGGGGACCTTGAAGGTGGGCGACGCGGTGGCCAGCTCGCAGCACCCACAGGGACGGCGTGTCAGCCGGCTGGTGCGGGTGCAGGCCGACCAGACCCACGACATCGAGCAGGCCGTGGCCGGTGACATCGTCGCGGTGCTGGGCTGGAAGGATGCGGTCAGTGGCGAAACGCTGAGCGGCCGTGCGCAGCCGCTGCGCCTGGAGAACATCCAGGCCCAGGCGCCGGTGCTGGCGTGGCGCCTGGAGCCGGCGCGTGCGGCCGACCTGATCAGGATGGCGCAGGGCCTGGCCAGCCTGGCCCAGGAAGACCCGTCGTTCCGCGTCGAAACCGATCGCGACACGGCGGAAACCCTGGTCTGGGGCATGGGCGAGCTGCACCTGGAGGTGATGGTCGAGCGCCTGCGCAGCGAATGGAAGGTGGACGTGGGCGTAGGTGCGCCACGCGTGGCCTACCAGGAGACGCCGCTGCGTGCGATGACCGGCGTCGTCGGGCGGCTGGTCAAGCAGACCGGTGGCCAGGGCCAGTTCGCGCACGTGGTGCTGGATGTGTCGCCACGTGAGGACGACCAGGTGGTGTTCAACGACCGCATCGTCGGTGGCGTGGTGCCGCGCAGCTTCATCGCTGCGGTCGAGAAGGGTGTACGTGCCGCGCTGTCGGAAGGGCCGCAGGGTCATCCGGTGGTCGGCATCGAGGTCAGTCTTGTCGATGGCCAGACCCATGCCAAGGACTCTTCGGAGATGGCGTTCCATCGCGCGGGTGCCGAGGCGATCAAGGCCGCGCTGGCTGAAGGTGGCACGCAGTTGCTGGAACCGGTGATGGCGGTGACGGTGCATTCGCCGTCGGCGTCGGTGGGCGATGTGGTCGGCGACCTCAACCGGCGCCACGGTCGCATCGCCCGCATCGAGGACCAGGACGGTCGCGCTGAGGTCAGTGGTTTTGCGCCATTGGCGCAGCTGGTGGGTTACACCACGTCGCTGCGTTCGCTCAGCCAGGGGCGGGCGAGTAGCGAGGCGCACCTGCACGGCTACGAGCCGGTACGTGCTGCATGAGGGAAGGAGAGGGAAGCCCGTTCGCGGGCTCCTTTTTCTGTGGCCGGAGCCGTACATCCACACATGGCGTGGATGCGGCCCTCGGGATGCGATTTTTTGCACTGCATCGCAACAAAAAAGCAGAAAAAGCTGGATTAAAGTGATGCCTCACGATAAATTGCGCACCCCCCGTTGCTCGCCGCCGCCCGCACCCCTCTCATGCGTGATGACAAAGACCCCGGAACCCTGGAGCTGACCCTGCCGCGAAAGCGCGGCCGTCCGCCCAAGTTCGGGTACGCCATGAGTGACGCGCAACGGGCCGCGCGCTACCGCGCGCGCCGGGCAGGGCAGGCCAACCACGCGGATGTGCGCTCCTGTTCGGACATGGTGCTGCTGGACAAGATCCGCGCAGCGGTCAGCGCGCGTGACACCGAACTGGCCGGTTTCCTGGTCCATGTGCTCTGGCAGCGGTACCCCCTGCAGCTGAAATAGGCCGACGATGGGGTGGCCGTTGTCATCGAGCTTGTTGATAATGCGGGATTCAGGTTGTTCCCGCTGGCGCGCCCGGGATGGCAGGCGCGCATGATCGAACGGTTCCCAAGATGACCACCACCAGCGACACCACCACCGAAGCGGCGCCGAGCAACGCCCCCCTGTTCTACACCCGTCCGGTGCCGCTGCAGGCCGATGTGCACGCCGACCTGCGCATCCTGCCGGGCAGGCTCGAGTTTGCCGCGGGCAACAACGCCATTCCGCTGGTGCTCGGCGAGTTCTCGCTGGCGCTGCACCACTTCCCGATCCTCTTCGCTGGCCCGACCGCAGTGCCGATGGCTGCCGTTGGTGTATCCGACCAGAACCTGTTCATCAAGGATGGCCTGTGGGAAGACGAGGCCTATATCCCGGCCTACCTGCGTCGCCACCCCTTCATCTTCATCGACACCGGCTCGGACAATGATTTCCTGCTGGGCATCGACGAAGAGAGCTCGCGCGTGGTCAAGGGCGGTGACGAAGGCCAGCCGCTGTTCGTCGATGGCAAGGCCACCGACATGGTGCAGCAGGCGCTGGAGTTCTGTGGCCAGTTCACCCGTGAGCACGAACAGACCCAGGCCTTCTCCAAGGCCCTGATCGACAACGGCCTGCTGGTCGAGCGCAACGCCACCGTGCGTACCCCGGATGGCCGTGAATTCAACCTCAATGGTTTCCAGGTCGTCGACGTCGAGAAGTTCGTCGCGCTGCCGGAAGCCACTGTGATCGAGTGGCATCGCAGTGGTTGGCTGGCGCTGATCCACCAGCATCTGATGTCGCTGGGTCGCTTCAACGACCTGACCCGTCGCCAGGTCGAGCGTCTGGCGGCTTGATCAGGCCCCGGGCATGGCTTCCGCAGCGCGGGAGCCATGCCATTGCTGAAGGACGCGCAACAGGCGTCGCGCATCGGCCCAGTCGGGTGTGGCGTCGCGACCCAGCTCCCACAGGTCGCCTGCCGTGTCCGCCTCTGCGGCCGCCCCGTATATCTGCAGGGCCCCCTGAAGCCGATGCGCGTGATGGCATAGGTCAGTGGCACTGGCGTCATCGATGGCCTGTTCGATCCGCAGCAGCTCGTGGCCGATGTCCGTGATGTAGGCGGGGTCGCCTGCGGCTGTGCCCATTGCGATGGCCTGTCCGGTCGCCGGCAGCTCCAGCGCCCGCAGCAGTGACTCAAGCTGGAGTGGCTTGGTCAGGGTGGCGTCGAACCCTGCTTTCCGGCAGCGCGCCACATGCCGACGATCACGGCGTGCCGACAGCGCGATCAGTCGCAACGGGGCACGCGCCTGCCTGCGCAACTGCATGGCCAGCGCATAGCCATCCATGTCCCCGAGCCCGATGTCGAGCAGGATCACGCTGCGCGGTCTCACGGCCTGCTCGGCAAGCGCGCTGGCGGCGTCGCCAGACGCGTGTACATCGGCACCCAGGCGGCGCAGCTGCTCGCTGATGACCCGGCGATTGAGGGCGTGGTCCTCCACCAGCAGCAGCTCAACCCCGCCCAGCGGCGTTCCCGCGCCGGCGCTGGCGGCTGACGTGACCTTGGCCTTGGCGGGGCGTACCGGCAGGCGCAGGGTGAAGCGACTGCCGCGCCCGGGGACGCTGTGTACTGACAGGTTGCCGCCCATTGCGCGGGCAAGCGCATGCGCGATCATCAGTCCCAATCCGCTGCCTCCGCGCTCCTTGCCGTCTTCGCCCTGCTGGAATGGCTGGAACAACACGGAGAGTTGCTCTGCAGTGATGCCGATACCGCTGTCGATCACATCCAGCATGAGCTCACGAGGGTGGTTGCCTGGCGTCAGTTGAAGGCGCAGCTCGATGCCGCCGACGTCGGTAAACTTGAATGCGTTTCCCAGCAGATTGTCGATGATCTGGCGCAGTCCTTCCGGATCGATGGCGACAATGGGGCAGGGCTCGGGGAGGCAGTCGAAGCGAAGCGTCAGCCCGCGCTGGCGAGCCTGGGGACGAATTCCATCCAGCGATTGGCCGCAGAGTCGTGCAATGTCGCAAGGTTCTACGTGCGGCTTGAAGGTGCCGCTGGCCAGGCGTGAGAACTCCAGCGAGCGGTTGAGCAGGTTGCGCAGCGAGGAGCCCGCGGCATGTGCAGCCGCCAGCGCTTCTCGCTGCCCCATGGGCGCCGACGGCTGGCTGAGCAGGTCGATCGAGGCAAGGACTGCTTGGGCCGAATTGCGCACCTCGTGGCTCAACATGCCAATCGCGCGGGCGCGGGCACGGCCTTCAGCACGCAGGCGCGTGTGCCAGGCATGCCACAGGAACGGGGCGACTGCCAATGCGGCAGCCAGGGCCGGCAGCCACTGCGGGGGCAGCTGACGCATCCAGTCCAGGACGTGCTCCAGCGAGGCGGGGGCCGCCTGTTGGGCCCATAGCTGCAACAGGCCGGCATGTTCCTCCAGCGTAATGTCGTGCAATGCCCGCTCGATGCGCTCCAGCAGCTGGCGATCTTCGTGGCGCGCAAGCAGGTGCAGGGCGGTGGAGAAATCGCTGTCGAAAGGCTGCAGGTGCAGGTGCCCGGCGAAATGCCGACGGATCAGGGGCCGCAGGGTCGTTTCCAGGCCGATTGCCAGATCGGCGGTGCCGTTTTCAACAGCTGCCAGCGTGGCGTGCCGATCGGCCAGGTGCAGCAGGCGGACGTGCGGATGGCGCGCGGCCAGCCATTCTGCATACGGCCCCCCTTCGAGCACGGCCAGGACCTGGTGGTCCAGCTCCGTGATATCGCGTGGCAGGCGTTCGCCGCTGCGGCCCGCGAGCATCGTCTTGCCACCGCGGAACGTGCTGGATGCCACCAGGCCGGGGCAGGGTGGCTGCAGGTGGTTGCCAATCACCAGTACCAGATCCGCTTCGCGTCTGCAGACGGCAGCCACCGATGCGCCGGTGCTGGGATGCTGGTGCTCCTGGAACTGCAGCTGCGAACGCCGTGCAACCAGATTGGCGTAGCCATGGGCCAGGCTTGGCAACGTCGTGCCGCCAGCGAGTGCAGCGGGTACCGGGTGCAGCGACGGCGTGGTCGCCACCCGGACTTCGCGCCCTGGCCCCCATTCAAGTGATGAGGCATCCTCGGCCGACGCGGCGGGAAGCAGGATGAGCGCCAACAGCAGGAGGGCGGATGTACGCATTCGATCGCGCATCTTCACGGTGATTCCAGCTGCTGCCGCATGGCGTAGATCTCGGCATCGTTGCGCAGCCTGAGCTTGCGCAGGGCCGCAACCTTCTGTGTGCTGACGGTCTTGATGCTGCGATGGCGGCGGAGCGCGATTTCCGAAACGGTCAGGCCCGCCAGCAGGAGCTCCAGTACTTCGCGCTCGTTGCGGCTGAGCTCTTCGCAGTCTCCCGGCAGCGTGCAGTCGGGTTGCAGTCGCGGAAGGCCCTGCGATACCCGCACGATCGCGTCCGCGAGCATCGGCAGTGGTTCGGCCTTGCTGACCACGCCGCTGACACCCGTGGCGATGAGCTGGTTGATGTGGATCGAGGGTGAAAGGGTCGCAAAAGCGAGCAGGGTGACGCGAGGAAAGTGCTCGCGCAGCAGCGGGGTCAGCTCGGACGCGCTGCGATCGTCGCGGGCCAGGGTCAGATCGATGATCGCGACATCCACCCGCATCTGCTGGAGGCTGTCGATGAGTTCGTCGCTGCGGGCGTGGCTGGCGACGATACGGAAGCGGGCGTCGCGGGAGAGGTGCAGGGCAGTGCCGCGACGGACGACTTCGTGGTCGTCCAGTAGTGCCAGTCGCAGCGGGCGCGGGGCAGGAAGTCCATTCATGCGCAGGGAGGTGATCGGCGCCCATGGGGCGTGATGACCATTCTGGCGCTGCTGTCGCGGCGAACATCGAAATTGCTTGATTTTTGCGAATATTCCTAAGAAGTGATTCGCTGCATCCATCGATTCGGAGCTGTCAATTGATGGGATCGAATGCTACCGGACGGATTGCGGCACACGCCGCAGTCGGCGGATGTCGTAGCCCATCTCGGCGATGCGCTGCACGGCCTTCTGGTAGTCGCCGTCGGACACCTGCGGCGTACGCGCCATGTACCAGACATAGTCGCGCTTGCTGCGCGCCACGATGGTCTGGCGGTAGTCGTCATCCCGCCAGGCGATCACGTACTCGGCCTGGATCGGCCAGATGAACTGCATGCCCCAGATCGCGCCATTGCCTTCCTTCTCGACACGGCCAATGGGGTGCATCGACTTCTGCGGCGCATCGAAGCTGCCCTTGCGATAGGTGAAGGTGGTCTGGATGCGCCCGTCGGGCTTCAAGGCATAACTTTCCACCGCATCGTAGGCATCGCGTTCGGGCCAGGACGGAATATGGGCGATCACGTACCAGTCGCCCATGAAGCGTGGCACATCCACCGACGGCGCACGCGGAAACGGCCGGGTGTCGCTGGAGGAGCAGCCTGAGCCGAACAGGCCGACTGCGATCAGCGGAAGCAGCGAGAACATGCGCATGGGGCACCTCAGCGGGGTCGGAACAGATAGTGGGCGACCAGCCACTGCTGGCCGTCGTCGTAGCCGAACAGTTCGGCACATGCCATCCAGAACATCCGCCAGCGCTGCCACCAGACCTTCGCTGCAGCCTGGCCGTAGGTGGCGATCAGCACCGGCATCACCTGCTCGCGGGCGGCATCCTGGTTGGCCAGCCAGTGGTCGGCCGTGCGCTGGTAGTGGGTGCCGTCCAGCAACCAGCGTTGATCCAGGCGCAGGTCGCGCTGGAAATGCAGCAGCGTGTCGGCGGCCGGCATCAGGCCGCCGGTGAAGAAGTGGCGGCCCATCCAGTTGTCGCCGCCGTCCGTCTCGAACGGGTACATCAGTGTGCGATGGGCGAAGATGTGCACGAACAACGCGCCATCCGGTTTCAGCCACCGTGCGATGCCTGCCAGCAGGCGCTCGTAGTTGCGTACGTGCTCGAACATCTCCACCGAGACACAGCGGTCGAACCGGGCTGTCGGCAGATCAAGTTGGTTGACGTCACAGGTCAGCACCTCGACGTTGTCCAGGCCGCGCGCCTGGCACTGCGCCATGATGTGCTGGCGTTGGCTGTGCGAGTTGGAGACGGCAGTGATATGCGCCTGCGGGTAGCGTTCGGCCATCCACAGGGTCAATGAGCCCCAGCCGCAGCCCAGCTCAAGAATCTGCTGGCCATCGGCCAGTCCGGCGCGCTGGCCGTACAGTTCCAGCATGGCGTCCTCCGCCTGGTCCAGCGTTTCGCGCCCGGTGGGGTAGTAGCAGCTGCTGTACTTCAGTCGCTTGCCCAGGCAGGCCTGGAAGAAGGCTGCCGGCACTTCATAGTGTTGGCGGTTGGCTGTGTCGGTATGCAACGCGAGCGGGCTGTCGGCCAGCTCGGCGATGCGCCGGCTGAAGCGTGCCGATTGGCCCTCGATGCCACCCTCGCTTTCCTCATGCAGGCGCTGCGCGCACAAGCGGCGGATGCCCGCACGCAGCGCCGCATCGGGGACCAGTCCGCGTTCGGCCCAGGCGATCAGCCCGGTTTCCGCATCTTCGGCTGGGTTCAGTGACGGGATCGCGCTCATGCGGAATGCTCCTTGGAAGGACGGGGAAACCAGGGAAAGAACATCGGTGTACTGCGCTGGTAGGCGCGATAGTCGTCGCCGCGGCTGCGCAGCGCCTGTTTCTCGGTGAATGGAATGCCGCTCAGATAGCGCAGGAACACGTACATCAGCAGCGGGCCGGCCCAGGCCAGCCACCACAGTGGCGAGCCGACCGCGAGCAGGACATAGGTGAACCAGTGCAGCCACTCGAAGAAGTAGTTGGGGTGGCGGGAATAGCGCCAGAGTCCGACGCGGCAGGTGCGGCCCCTGTTCGCCGGGTCGGCGCGGAAACGCGCCAGCTGGCGGTCGGCCAGGCTTTCGCCGCCGACGCTCAGCAGCCAGACCAGCGCTGCGGCCACCACCCACAGGGTCAGGTCGGCCCGAGGATTGGCAGCCACCGCCACGAAGGGCAGGGCGAACAGGACGATCAGCAACGCCTGCGCCATGAAGAAGCCGAAGATCTTGCCCTGGTGGCCGTGCCAGTATTGGCGCAGGTAGCGGTAGCGTCCGTCCTCTTCTTCGTGACGGACCCGGTGCCACAGATGCAGGGCGAGTCGACTGCCCCACAGGCCGCCGAGCACGCCCAGCGCGATCCGCGGCATCACCGCACCGTCGCCCAGCAGCGCCAGCAACAGCGCCGAGGCGCCCACGCCCTTTGCCCAGAGCACATCAACCACGCCGATGTTGTGGTGGCGGCGCTGCCAGGCCCAGCCCCAGCTCATCACCAGTACGGCGTACAGCAGGACCCACATCAGATTGATCATGACGACGCTCCTGCGAAGGGCGGCTGCGGGATGTGCATGCCGCGACGGGCGGTCCGGCACAGCAGGGAAAGCGCAATGCTCCAGCCCGCGCCCAGTACCAGCAGTCCTGGCCATACGGGATCTGCGAACCGCACTGCGTCGAAACCGCGTGCGGCAGACAGATAGGCCAGCGGTGCCAGCAGCAGGCCGAACAGGGCCGGCAGGGCCGGGTGGTGCTGCAGGAAGCGCATCGACGTGGTCAGCGTCATCGCGAAGGCCGCCCACAACGCCATGATCCACGGCGGTGGCGCCCAACCCAGTGGGGCCGCCGCGTAGCGCACCGTGTCGCTGGCGGCGGCACTGGCGTCGACCAGCCATGCGCAGGCCAGTGCCAACATCAACAGCCGCAGATCCAGCCGGGGGCGCGGTGAGGTCAACAGCTGGCTGCCGATGTAGAGCGACGCGGCCAGTAGCGCGGGCCACTGCCAGCCGCGGCCCGCGCCGGCCACGGCACACAGCCAGACCAGCTGGTTGCCGAGCAGGTTGGCCCAGAAGCGATGCATGTCAGTGGCTGTCGGTCGCAGCGAAAATGTGCCGGTGGTCCGGACGGGCCAGCAGCAGATGCGAGACGCCGATCGAACGTTCCAGGAAGCCACCCTCGCAATAGGCCAGGTAGAATTCCCACAGTCGGCAGAAGCGCGCGTCAAAACCCTGCGCCTGCACTGCCGGCAGCTGGGCCAGGAAACGTTGGCGCCAGGCGCGAAGGGTCAATGCGTAGGAGTGGCCGAAATCCTGCTGGGCGATCAGCTGCAGGTCGCTGGAGCGCGTTTTGGCGGCCATGATCGCGTTGATCGATGGGATGAAGCTGCCCGGGAATACATAGCGCTTGATGTAATCGACGCTGTGCCGGGCCTGTTCGTAGCGGTGGTCCTCGATGGTGATGGCCTGCAGCAGGGCAACGCCATCAGGCTTGAGCAGGCGCTGCAGCGTGGCCATGTAGGTGTCCAGGTATTCGGCGCCAATCGCTTCGATCATCTCGATCGACACCAGCTTGTCGAACTGGCCCTGCAGGTCGCGGTAGTCCTGCATCAGCAGCGTGACCTGGTCCTGCAGGCCCGCCTCCCGTACGCGCCGGGCGGCCAGCGCATGCTGTTCTGCAGAGATGGTGGTGGTCGTGACATGGCAGCCGTAGTGCCGGGCGGCATGGACCGCGAAACCACCCCAGCCGGTGCCGATTTCCACCACGCGGTCGCCGGGTTTGAGCTGCAGCTGCTGGCAGATGCGGTCCAGCTTGCGCCGCGAGGCCGATTCCAGCGGTTCGGACTCACTGGCGAACAACGCCGACGAGTACATCAGGTCCGGCGACAGGAACAGGGCAAAGAAATCGTTGCCCAGGTCATAGTGCGCGGCGATGTTGCGGCGGCTGCCCTCACGGCTGTTGCGGCGCAGGCGGTTCCAGCCCCGCAGCAGCCAGCCACCCACGCGGGCCGGGCCACGCTCCATGCCGTCCAGCAGGTCGCGATTGCGTACCAGCAGCCGGATCAGTGCCACCAGATCATCACAGTGCCATTCGCCCTGGATGTAGCTTTCACCTGCGCCCACACTGCCTTGCGCTGCAACCTTGCGATAGAACCCCGGGTCATCGATGGTGACGGTGACATGCAGTTCGCCACGGGCATCGCCCAGCCAGACCTCGCCCAATGCGTCACGTACGCACAGGCGACCGTCGCGCATGGGGGCAAGCTGGGCCAGCAGGCGGCGGCGCAGGAGCGCATCCAGGGCGCCGGGGCGCGGCAGGGCGACCAGAGGGGTCATCGAGTTCATCGTGGTTTCTCGGCAAGAGCAGGGTGGTCGTACACGGGGTTGCGTTTCATCCACAGCCGAAGTGCATGCCAGTGGATGGCGGCCACCACTTGGGTGGTCATCAGCGGATAGCAGGCCAGCACCCGGGCCAGCCCACGGCCGTTCAAGGCATGTCGCTGCATGGCCTGGGTGGCATCAAACTGGCGCACCCCGTCGCGCCAGACCTGCATGTGCACGCGCAGGTCCTGGTCCGGTCGGTTGAAGCGCCAGTCGTAGCGGCAATCCATCGGCATGAACGGCGAGACATGGAAGCGCTTGTCGAACTGCCAACGCAATGACGCCCCTTCGTGGAGCGCCGTGGCAACCGGCAGCACATAGGCGTGCCGTTCCTTCCAGGGGGTATTGGTGATCTCGGCCACGATGCAGTCCAGCGTGCTGCCGTCGGCCTGGTAGCAGTAGTAGAAGCTGACCGGGTTGAAGACATGCCCGGCGAAGCGGAGATGGGTGAGCAGGCGCACCGGACCGGCTGGCCGGTAGCCAAGCGTGCCTGCAGCGTGGTCGCGTACCGCATCGGCCAGCGGCCGCGCGGGATCACCGAAGTAGTCGCTGCGGCGGAACTCGGCCAGGTTGCGGCGATTGACCGACCACAACCAGCGCCCGGCGAACACCGTGTCGAGTTCATCCAGGTCGAGCAGCAGCTGCGCGATGCGGTAACGGAATGCATGCGGATGCGGATGATGTCGGCGATGCATCACCTGCCCGATGTAGAGCGCGCTGGCACTCATGCCGCCACCTCATCCGAGGTCGATACGTTCCGATGCGGAGCGCAGGCCTGCAGGGCATCGACCACGTGGCGGGCACTACGGATGCCATCCTCGTGGAATCCCCAGCCCCAATAGGCGCCTGCAAACCATGTGTGGCGGCGGCCCTGCAGTTCCGCCCAGCGCTGCTGTGCGCGCACTGCAGCGTGGTCGTGTACCGGGTGCGCGTAATGCAGGGTCCGCAGCACCTTGGCCGGATCGATTGCCTCGCTGCGGTTGAGGGTCACTACCAGGGGGATGTCGCCCGGCAGGCCCTGCAGCAGGTTCATGCAGTAGCTGACCGTGCAGGGCGCCGCGCGATCCTGTGGTACGTGCGCGTTCCAGGCCGCCCACGCCTTGCGGTTGCGCGGCAGCAACGATGCATCGGTATGCAGCACCGCCTCGTTGGACTGATAGCGGATGGCGCCGAGGACCTCACGCTCGATGGCATCTGCGTCGGCAAGCAACGCCAGTGCCTGGTCGCTGTGGCAGGCCAGGATCACTTCGTCGAAGGCCTCCACGCCGGCGCTGCTGTGCACGCGTGCACCCCAGGGCATGCGCTCGACCCTGCTGACCGGACATTGGAGCCGCTCATGCACGCGCCAGCGGCGACGCAGCGCATCCACGTAGCGCGTCGATCCCCCGCTGACCACCCGCCAGCTTGGCCGCCCGGTCATCTGCAGCATCTGGTGGTTGGCCATGAACTGGGCCAAGTAGCGCGCCGGGAACGCCTGCACGGTGGCCGTCGGCGAGGACCACAGCGCCGAGGCCATCGGCAGCAGGTGCTCGTCGATGAACGCCTCGCCATAGCGCTGGCTGCGCAGGTAATCACCGAGCGTGGGCCCGTCTTCTTCGGCCAGCAGCAACGGCGCGTCGCGATAGAACCGGCGCAGGTCGGCCAGCATGCCCCAGAAGCGCGGCGATACCAGGTTGCGGCGCTGGCAGAACAGCCCATCCAGCGAGGTGGCGTTGTACTCCACGCCGCTGCGCTCGCTGTGCATGGAGAAACTCATCGTGGTCGGTTGCGAGGCCACGCCCAACTCGTCGAACAGCGCCGACAGCAAGGGATAGTGCTGGGGGTTGAAGACGATGAAACCGGTATCCACCGCCATGCCTCGGCCCGCCACCTGCACGTCGTGGGTATGGGTGTGGCCGCCGAGGTAATCGTTGGCCTCGAACAGCGTGACGTCGTGCTGGCCATCCAGCCACCAGGCACTGGCCAGCCCCGCGATACCCGAGCCGATGACCGCGATGCGCATCTCAGTACCTCGCCTTGGCCAGAACCCACTCGGGGATGGGCTTGAGCCCTTTGACCAGGCCCAGCGCCGCCATCGCGCGCAGTCCGTACCAGGTCAGGTCCACCTCCCACCAGCGGAAGCCCTGGCGCACGGTGCCGGGGAAAAAGTGATGGTTGTTGTGCCAGCCCTCACCGAAGGTGAGCAGCGCCAGCCACAGGTTGTTGCGGCTGTCGTCGCGGGTCTCGAAGCGGCGGCGGCCGAAACGGTGGGCCAGCGAATTGATGGTGACGGTGGCGTGGAACAGCACGATGGTGGAGATGAAGAAGCCCCACACCAGCAACTGCGGGCCCGCGGTGTGCAGGCCGGGTGCCCAGCGTTCCAGTGCTGCACCCAATGCATACAGTCCGATGGCCAGCAGTACGGGAATGGCGGTATCGAAACGGTCGAGCCAGCGCAGTTCGGGGAAGCGCGCCAGGTCAGGTACCCGCGACAGATCGGTGGCGAATGCCTCGCGGGTGAGGAACCAGCCCATGTGGCTGCGCCAGAAACCGCCTTCGCGCGGCGAATGCGGGTCCTGCGGCTGGTCGGCATGCCGATGGTGGTGGCGATGATGGGCGGCCCACCACAGCGGACCGCGCTGCACGCTGGACGCGCCGATGACCGCGAACACGAACTGCACCGGACGCGATGCCTGGAAGGTGCGGTGCGAGAAGTAGCGGTGATAGAACGCCGTGATGGCGAACATGCGCACGGCGTAGAGCGCCGTGGCCACGACGACCGCCGTCCATGACACGCCCACCCAGATCACCGCGATGCAGGCCAGGTGCATCAGTGCAAAGGGTACCGCGCGCACCCAGTCGATGCGTCCTGGCTGTTCGCCGGTGGTCTCTGTGGCGTTGCTGGTATCCACCCACCGATGCAACGTACGCAGCAGGCGCCAGCGTCGACGGGGGAGGGGCGCTACAGAGGCCATGGCGGATCTCGGCGGGTGTCGTGTCTTCCTTTACGCAGCAGGGTGCGCAATGGATGCGCCACTTCGAACTGAATTTCGCTTCACCTGGGCGTCACGGCGCAACGCTCGGCCAGGGGCTGCGCCCACGCCTGTTGCCAGTCACCTGCCGGTCGCTCGGCAGCTGGCGACCGGAAGCGTACCGTCACCTGCGGATAAGTGCCGCGCGCATCGCGCAGGTTGCTGGTGCCGCGGAACTCCAGCAGGCGACGGTCGGCCGTGGCGTAGACCAGGGCCAGGCGCGGCGCGATGCCGCCGTACCAGGTGTCCAGGCTGACCTCGATGGCCTGGGCGTCGATGCCCTGCCAGCGTACCGGGCCGATGCGCCGCACCTGCACCGGGAAGTAGCGCTTGCGTGCAGGCACCAGGAACGGCAGTGTGATGCGCTCGCCGCGCAGCAGCGCCGGCCAGTGCAGGCGTACTGCGGCATCAAACCCCGCATCGATCACCGCGTCCGCCGGCTGTTCAAGCCGGCGCCTGCGCAGCTCACTGGCGGCATCCTCCTTCCATGCAATCGACACCGAGTCGCCAGCGGCGTCGACCTCGGCGGTCTGGCCGCTGCGGCGGTCCTCCAGCGAATATCCCCGTGCCTGTGGGCGGGCGCTGGCGGGCAGATGCTTGCGGGCGAAGGGTTGGCCATCCGGGCACTGGTACAGCACCCAGCGCTCGGCGCCCTCCGTTGCCTCGCGTCGCCAGTGCACTTCACGGTAGAGGAGGTCGCCCTGCGCGGAGGTGGCCACGCCCTCGCTTCGCAACCAGGGTGCCGCCAGCACGGCTTGGGGCAGGCACAGCAGCAGCCAGGCAGTGCGCATGGGTCTTCATCCGGAAGAGGAGGGTCCAGGTCATACGGCGGGGGCGGCCGGTTGGATGCGTCGTGCCGGCTGCATCCAATTGCTGCCCCTGCGCGTACAGAGGACAGACCTTCACCCGCCCGCCGCGAACCCGGATGTACCCTGACGCCGCCAGCACACTCCTCAACTTCGATAGCGCACGCACCGTGTCCAGTTCCCAGCAGCCGAGCAGCGAGCCGACGAACTGGGCCGGTGACATGGACGGCGTGGCGCGCCTGCGCGACCGCGACTGTTTCATGCGGATCTATGACTACTTCATGCCGCGGCTGTGCGTGTACCTGCGCGGCCTGGGTGCACCCGACGGCGTCGCCGAGGAACTGGCCCAGGAATGCCTGCTGCGCCTGTGGCTGCGGGCCGCCGACTACTACGCAGCCCAAGGCGCCCTCAGTACGTGGCTGTACCGGATTGCGCGAAACCTGCATATCGATCGCATCCGTCGCGAGCGCAGCTGGATGCAGGTGCAGGCAGCGGTGGAGGACGCTGCCACACTGGATGTGATCGAGCGCAGCAGTGCCGAGCAGTTCGCCGACCAGGCGCGTCTGCGCCAGCGCATCAACGAACTGCCCGCAGTACAGGCGCGGCTGGTGCGGATGTCCTATTTCGAGGCCAAGAGCCACAGCGAGATCGCAGAGGCGCTGGGCATGCCGCTGGGAACGGTCAAATCGCACCTGCGCCGCGCCTTTCTGCAGCTTCAGGCCAAAGTGGGAGGTGCGCTGTGAACCCGCACCACCATCTGCACGAATCGACCCTGATGAGCTATGCCGCCGGCGCGCTGCCGGCGCCGTTGAGCATCGTCGCCGGTGCCCATCTGGAGCAGTGCCCGCATTGCCGTCAGCGCCTGCGCGACGCCGAAGCGATCGGCTCGGTGCTGCTGGAGCAGACCCAGCCACCTGCAGCGGAGACGCGACGCGAACAACTGCGCGAGGCAATGCTGATGCAGCTGGCCACGGAGGCGCCGGTGCCCATGGCTGGGGTCGCACGCCCCGTGCCGAAGGAGCGCCCTGAGGCCAATCCGGACCATCTGCCTGCATCGCTGCATCCGTACTTCGGCGCCTCGCTCAGCGACCTGCGTTGGCGCTGGATGGCGCCGGGCGTGCACTGCATCCGTGCAGAGCAGATGCCTTCGCTGATCATGCTGAAGATCGCCCCGGGCAAATGCCTGCCCATGCACAGCCATGGCCGCAGCGAACTGACCCAGATCCTGCGGGGTTCGTACAATGATGCGCTGGGGTTGTTCGCGCCGGGCGACATGGCAGATCTGGACGAAGACGTGGAGCATCAACCGGTGACCGCGCCCGGTGTCCCCTGCATCTGCGTGTCAGCGCTGGATGCGCCGCTGGTGTTCAGTGGCTGGCTGGCGCGGAAGATCCAGCGTTTCGTGAAACTCTAGCGGGGACGAGGATGGCCGGGACGGGCGCATTACGGATTCTGTTGACCGGTGCCGCAGGCCTGGTCGGGCAGGGTGTGGCGCTGGCCTGCCAACGCTCACCACAGGTGTCCCGCCTGACAGCGCTGGTCCGCCACCCGGGAAGTCTGAGCGGCGCCGGCAGCGAACTGATCGTTCCGGACTTCCTGCGCATGCAGGACCGGTCGGATGAACTGGCCGGGTTCGATGCCTGCTTCTACTGTGCCGGGGCGCCACCTGTTGGCACGGCAGAGGCCGAGTACCGACGCGTGACCCTGGACACCACCCTGGCGGTGGCCCGTGCCTGGGCGGCTGCGAATCCCGAAGGGTGCTTTCTGTATGTATCCGGTGCCGGCGCGGACCCTCGGAGCCGGCTGATGCCGTTGAGGATCAAGGGCGAGACTGAGGTCGCATTGCACGGCCTGCCGGTGCGCACCGTGATGCTGCGCCCGGGCGGTGTCAGGCCGGTCCCGGGCACCGGCACCCGTCATGCCCTGTTGAAGCCCCTGTACTGGGGCGGTGCGCCGTTGATGAAGCTGGCCAGCGCGATTGCGCCATCGCTGATGACCAGCAATCTGGCTCTCGGTCAGGCGATGATTGCACTGGCCGGCAGGGAGCATCCGCCGGCCACGGTGGAGTGCGCGGACATCAACCGGATCGCCGCTGGCCTAGGCGATCCGGCCTCCTGAGCTCAGTGCGGCGCGGCCTCCAGCGCAGTGCGTACCGCCAGCGCCAAGTCACTTCGCGTAAACGGCTTCGGCAGCAGGGCAACCGCGCGTCCCTGGCTGCCCGCCTGATCGTGGTCACGTGGATAGCCCGACGTGAACAGGACGGCGACTTCCGGCCAGCGTTCGCGGACTTGACGGACCAGCTCCCAGCCCAACATGCCGGGCATCACCACGTCCGAGAACAGCAGGTCCACCCTGGTGTCGGGGCGCTCCAGCAACCGTAGCGCGGAGGGGCCATCGTGGGCTTCCAGCACGCGGTAGCCGAGCAGCCGCAGCGAATCCACCGTGTAGGCGCGGACATCGTCGTTGTCCTCGGTCACCAGAATGGTTTCCTCGCGCGGCGAGTAGCCGGCCAGGCCGGTCTGCGGGGTGCGTGTTTCGCGGGGCAGGGTCAGCGGCGAGCGCGGAAACATCATGGTAATGCTCGTGCCGCCGCCTTCCACCGAATCGATCAGCACGTGGCCGCCGGACTGCTTGACGAACCCATGCACCATCGACAGTCCCAGCCCGGTGCCGCGGCCGACCTGCTTGGTGGTGAAGAACGGTTCGAACACCCGGGCCAGGGTGGCCGCGTCCATGCCATGGCCGTTGTCGCGCACCCGCAACATCACGTACTGGCCTGGTGTTGCATCCGGGAACAGGGCGGCGTAGTCGTGGTCGAGGTGGCTGTTGTCGACCTCGATCACCAACCGCCCGCCGTGCGGCATCGCATCGCGGGCATTCACCGCCAGGTTCAGTACGGAGGCCTCCAGCTGGCTGATGTCGATCTCCACGCACCAGATGTCCTCGGCGCTGCGGATCTCCAGCTGCACCAGCTCACCCAGTGCACGCTGCAGCATGTCGTGCATGTCCAGCAGGCGCTCGTGGAGGTTGGCGGCCTGGCTGTGCAGCGGCTGGCGTCGGGCAAACGCCAGCAGGCGCTGGGTCAGGCTGGCGGCACGTCCGACACCCTTCAGCGCGTTGTCCAGCGCCCGGCTGACCATCGCGCCGGCTTCGCCCGCGCGCTCGTTCAGCAGCATGGCGTGCTCGACGTTGCCGGAGATGACCGTCAGGATGTTGTTGAAATCATGCGCGATGCCGCCGGTGAGCTGGCCGACCGCCTCGATCTTCTGTGATTGGCGCAGTGCATGTTCGGCCTGGAGGCGCGCCGTCGTTTCCACGGCCTCGGAGACCACGGCGGTGACCACGCCTTCGGCATCCAGCAGCGGGCGGAAAGAAAAATCGAAGCTGCGCGGCCCGGTCGGGAGTTCCAGCTCCAATGAATGCAGCGAACTCCGGCCCTGCACGGTTGCAGCGACGGCCCGATCGATCAGCGCGCCGATGCCATCGGTTGTGGCGAACCAGAGCGATTCACCGAAGCGTTGGCCAACCACGTCCTTCTTTTCCGCCAGCACTGCGGCCAGTGACGCGTCATTGGCATCCACCACGCGCCCGGACAGATCCAGCAGCATCTGATGCTGGAAGCTGGATTCGAAGATCGCCTGCAGGCGCCGTTTGCTGGCGCGCAACTCGGCCGTGCGCGCCTGCACCTGCTGCTCGAGCAGCTGATTGTCCTCGCGCAGGGCCAGCTCGGCCTGTTTCAGCTGCGAGACGTCGCTACCCAGGCAGATGTAGCCGGCCACGCTGCCGTCGGCCGCATGCTCAGGCACGCAGTCCATCTGCACGAATCGTGATTGGCCGCTGCGGTGCACCAGTTCGACCTGGAAGCTGGTGCGTTCGCCCTGCAGCACCCGTTCCAGGCTCGGCAGGGCGTGTTCGAAGGCGGAAATGCCGCTGACCTCGCGCGCTGTCCGGCCCAGCAACTCGGCCAGGCTGAATCCATGCCAGTCCAGGAACGCCTTGTTGGCGAACCGGTAGCGATGCGCGTTGTCGAGCTGGGCGATCAGCGCGGGTACGGCATCCGTCACCTGCTGCAGCTGCGCCTGGCTCTCATTCAGCGCAGCCTGCGCATGAAGCAGCTGGTTGCGCTCATGGGCTTCCTGGCGGGCGCGACGGATCGCATCCGGCAGGCGCTGCAGCCGCTGCTTGACTACATAATCGCGCGCGCCACGGGTCAGCGCCTGCACCGCCAGCTCTTCGGTCAGCGTGCCGGAGACGAAGATGAAAGGGGTCTGCGGAATCCGCTCGCGTGCCAGTGCGAGGGCCGCATCGCCATCGAATCCGGGCAGCACATGGTCGGCGAGGATCACGTCGAACGCACGGCTGTCGATGGCCTCGATGAACGCGTTGCGGGTCCACAGGCGCTCGGCCTCGAAATCGAGGCCGGCACGCTGCAGCTGTGCGGTGATCAGCTCCGCATCAAGCGCGCTGTCCTCCAGCATGAGGATGCGCAGGCGCTCGTTGCGGCGCGATCCATCACGCATTGTTGTGCTGCCCCGAGCCATTGGGCCGATGCGGTGGTGGCTGGTTGGTGATGCCCCAGAACATGCCCAGCCCCTGGATGGCGTCGAAGAATTCCTTGAAGTCGACCGGCTTGACCACGAAGGCATTCACGCCCAGTTCGTAACTGCGCACGAGATCCTGTTCTTCACGCGAGGAGGTCAACATCACCACCGGCGTGCTGCTCAGCTGCGGGTCGCCACGCACCTGTTCCAGCACCTCCAGGCCATTGACCTTGGGCAGCTTCAGGTCCAGCAGCACCACCACCGGGCCGCCGTGCATGGCGCCGGCGAACTTGCCTTCGCAGCGCAGGTAATCCAGCGCTTCGGCGCCGTCGCGTACATGGATGACATCGTTCAACAGCTGGCAGCGCGCAAGCGCGGCCATCGTCAGCTCTGCATCCTTGGGGCTGTCCTCTACCAAGAGGATCGGCCGCAGGTCCCTCATGGGTGTTCTCCTGTGAAGCGGGGTAGGGTGAAATGGATCGTGGCGCCCTTGCCGGGCTCGCCCTCGGCCCAGGTACGGCCGCCATGGCGGCCGATGATCCGGCGGACATTGGCCAGGCCGATGCCGGTGCCTTCGAACTCTTCGACGTGGTGCAGGCGCTGGAACACGCCGAACAGCTTGTCCACGTAGCGCATGTCGAAGCCGCAGCCGTTGTCGCGCACGAAGAAGTGGTCTTCGTCGTCGTTTCGCTCGTGACCAACCTCGATCACCGCGTGTTCGCGCTCGCGGGTGAACTTGATCGCGTTGGCCAGCAGGTTCTGCCATACCAGGCGCAGCATTGTGGGATCGGCCTCGACCTCCGGCAGCGGTGCGAGCGTCCACTGCACGTCGCGGCCGGCGTAGTCCAGGGCCAGGCTCCGGCGCACATCCTCGGCCAGCGCGGTCATGTCCAGCCGCACACGCCCCAGCGTGGAGCGCCCCATCTGCGAGAAGCTGAGCAGGTCATCCACCAGTGTTCCGGCGGACTTGGCCGATTCCACGATCGTGTCCAGGAATCGGCGCTCGGTATCGTTCAGGCGCTCGCCCGCCGAGCTGCCCAGCAGTTCGGAGTAACCGACAATGTGACGGAACGGAGCGCGCAGGTCGTGGCTGACCGAATAGGAGAAGGCTTCCAGTTCCTTGTTGCTGCGGAGCAGCTGCTCGTTCAGTTCGGCCATTTCCTCGGCCTTGCGCAACACGATATCGACGATGGCCGTGCGCATCTCGTGTGCCGCGTCGCAGTCAGCGTCGCTCCACGGCAGGCTGCGCTGCTGCACGGTCTCCTTCCAGGCCTCGAACGAGTTGCGCGGGGACAGCGCCACGCCCGGTGCTGCTTCCTTGCGGGGATCGCCACCCCATCGCACGGTGCGCACCACTTCCGGGCGGAACCACATCAGGTAACTGTCATGCAGCTGCGAAATGGACACCGCCAGCAGGCCGCTGGCGACGTCGGCCAGGTGCGCGGCAGGCGACCAGTCGGCTGCCAGGTGATCGGTGCAGTAGGTTTCCTGGCCGGCCTGCTGCGTGGCCAGCCAGTTCGCCAGGGCCAGCACGTCGCTGGAGGAAGGGCACTGGCCAACACGCAGGCAATCGCCCTTGTGCACGATCGCCGCGCCGGCCGCGCCGGTCAGCGACAGCAGGCTGGCCTCGTCCTGGCGCAGGGCCGCCATGAAGTCCTCGTCGCCGGCCATGCGACCCAGTAGCTTGACCAGTATGGAACGACGGGCAACGCGCTCTTCGATCGCACGCGCACGCTCCTTCAACGCAATCTGCAGCGACAGGATCTGGCCCATGAACTCGCAGGCAGTGCGCACGTGGTAGGGCAGGCGGCGTGGCTGCACGGTGTGGCAGGACACCAGGCCCCACAAGCGGCCTTCATGCACCAGCGATACCGACATCGACGCGCCGGTACCCATGTTGCGCATGTAGTGCAGGTGCACCGGCGAGACGCTGCGCAGCACCGCCATGCTCAGGTCGGTGGGCGGCGCGTCGCGTTGATCCTCGGCCCGCATCAGCGGGGCCGGGGTGTAGCTGTTGTCCGCGATCAGGCGTACCCGGTTGCGGCGGTAGAGTTCGCGCGCCTGTGCTGGAATATCCGATTCGGGGAAGCGCAGGTCCAGGTAGGACGGCAACAGGCCGTTGCCATCCTCGGCCACCACGATGCCGTTCCAGCCAGCATCGAACTGGTAGACCAGGGTGCGGTCGAAGCCGGTGAGCCCGCGCATGTGCGCGGCAGCCAGCTGGCAGAGGTCTTCCACGGTGCTGGCCGACTCGATGCCGGCCATCAGATCGCGGATGGCCGGATACAGCTCTTCCAGCGAGCCGGGCTGGCCCGGAACCGGTGCTTCCAGCTCGACCAGCAGATCGGTGGCGGAACGGTGCACCAGCAGCTGATGCCGGCCGTGGCCATCCAGATGCACGGCACCGACATGGGCACTGCTGCCGATCACGGCCTGCTGGAACAAGCCCTGGAACGGCGCCAGCACGCCGCCGAACACCTCACTGACGTGCCGCATCAACGGTTCGCCGAACTGCTGCAGCAGCCCGGGCGGGCTTATGGCGCGCTCGCGCACCTGCAGGGACTGCGGTTCAACGACCAGAAGCACACCATAGGGCTGGATCGCGCCGGGGGTGTGGATCGGTTCGCGCGCGCAACTGGACAAGGCAGTGTCGTGCGCGGACTCAGCAGAAGGCATCAAGGGCGGGACTCATCATTCGTGGATGGCTGGAAGGCCCAGTGGTACATCCGGTACCCATCAATGGTGAAGCAAAATCGTGCATTCGCCTACCAGTGTATGCGTATGAAGCGTGCTTCTGTCCAAGCTGAATTCTTCATGTAGGGACGAGGTCGAGCACTTGAGGTTTTCGCGAAGAATACATCTACGCTGCACATCAGCTCGACAGATCATTGCCTAGAGTGGATCCACTTCCCTGAGCGACCGCCCCGTGAACCTGCAGCCCGCGCCCCTGTCCCCGTACCGCATGCTGGCTGACAGCTGCCAGTTTGAACTGCTGGATGTGGACGCGCTGCAGGACCCGGCCAGTGGCCGGCTGCTGCACCTGTATTCGCTGGTTGCCCGCTGCCTGTCCTGCGAGACGATCTTCAAGGCCGAAGAAGGGCAGGGCCTGGTCAGCCATACTGCGGCGCGGGTGGTGCGATGCCCTACCGGCTGCGGGCAGCAGGCGTTCAAGCCGGCCCTGCTGCGGACCTGGCGCCCGCAGGCCGTTGCCCAGGCGTAAGCGGCGGAGATCACAGCAGCCCGGGATTGGCTCGCCATACCGGGAAGTTGAGCGCCGAGGCGAACGAGATCCAGGCCAGATAGGGAAGCAGCAGCGCCGCCGCAGTCGGACGGATGCGCGCAAACGCGACGATCGCTGCGCAAACCAGCGCAATCAATACAAGAATGTCAACGAAGGCCAGGGCGCCCAGCTTCCAGCCGAAGAACAGCCAGCTCCACAGCGCATTGACGGCAAGCTGCACCAGGTAGAGCATCAGCGCGGGTCGTGCCCCGCGCCAGCCGCGTTCGCGCCACACCAGCCACGCGGCAATCGCCATCATGGCGTAGAGCAGGGTCCACACCGGACCAAAGACACTGGCCGGTGGTGCCCACGGGGGAAGATCGAGGGTGGCGTAGAAGCTGGCTGCGGATGTCGACGCCCACGCGCCCAGGGCGGCCGCGACGAAGGTGATCGCCACCCATCCCAGCAGCCCGAAAACCTGCGAACTCCGCTTCATACCGTACAGCTCCCTGATGCGCATGATCCGGTATACGCGCAGAGGCCGCGAATGGATGCAGGTCGCGGGCCTTCAGTCTGAAGATCCGGCGGCAGACGATCCCTGACCTGCTGGCAGCAGGGAAGGCCGTTGATCAAACCACTCGCGCGCCCTGGCCAGATGCCATTGGCGCTGATCGCCGTCCAGCTCGATGCCCGCACCCAGCAGCCCCCACCGGAGATAGAGATCACCGCGTTTGCGCTGTTCCAGCAGATCCAGCCGCGCGCGTACCGACAGCCGATCGTTCTCGGCCTGCAGGCCATCGATGACCAGATGGCCAGGGCGCCAGCGCAGCGTCGCCTGTGCCTGTACCTGTCCGGAATCCAGCAGCGACAAGGTCCAGCGCGGGTAGTCGGTGCGTTCTGCGAACAGCGCCAGCAACGGTCGCGCATCGCTGAGGTCCAGGTCCGTGGTGGCATCAACCTGGAACGGAGACTGCGCATCGATACGGCCACGCTTGAAGGCGACGCGGCCTTTCCATGCCGTCGAGCCCTGCGTGTCCGCCACCTGCACGTTGCGCAGCTCGACCGTGGTACCGGACAGATCGAAATGACGCTGGTTGAAGTCACCGCGGCGCAGCGTTGCGTTCACGTCGATATCGCCGCCCATGTCCAACCCTGCCACCTTTGCACTGGCGTTGCGCCCCAACAGCCGGGCCGTGCCATGGCCGACGCGCCCGTCGGTGTCGAGGGTCGCATCACCGCTCACGGTGCCGGTGCCACGGAGCAGCCGCACCTGCGGTGAGCCGAGGTAGCGGTTGTAGGCGGTCAGATCAGGGATGGTGGCTTCGCTGAAGCGCAGCTGCGCGCGGACGCCTTTGCGCAGTTCCTGCAGGCGGCCATCGCCGGTCAGGTTCAGGGCCAGATCCCGGCCGTCGAACAGGCGCACGTCCCTGGCATCGGTTGGCCGCGCAGTGAATCGCGGCAGCCGGACGGCCAGCTGGGCATGGCCGGGGCTGCCGGCCTTCAACTCGCCATGGGCGCTGGCCGTGCCCGCCAGGCGTACGCCGGCGACTTCGGCCACGGCCTCGGCAGCCGGGATGTCAACGGTGCTGCCTTCGATCAGTTCGCCATTGCGCAGGCGCAGATCGGCTTTCAGCGTGCCGCCGCCGTCCAGTTGCAGCCACGGCTTGCGGACGAACAGGGCAGGGATCCAGTTGAGCGAGGTGAACGTCCATTCGCCGCGCACTGTGCCAGAGCTGCGTTCCAGCAGCTGTGCGGGCTGCTGGAAGGGAATGTCCCGGCCACTGATATGCAGATCGGCATCCACCTCGCTGCCTGAACCGGGCTTTGGCGGCAGGCGGGCCTGCAGGCGCAGGTCCTTGGCTACATTGAGCTGCAGTGCCAGCATGCCGCGATCGGGGGCGCCATCGCCCAGATGGAGCGGCACCTGCCACAGCGCGTGGTCGCCGGGCTGCAGCTGGCTATCGATCAGGTGGAGCGCCAACTGCAGGCGCCCGGGCACGGGCGCGCTGGAGATCTTCGGCGTTGTGGCATCGGTGTCCATGCGCAGGCCCTGGCTGCGGGCGTCCACCTCGAGCTGGGCATGCAGCAGCTTCAACTTGGCCAGGCCGGGCGCCTGGTCCCGATAATGGCGCGGATAGCTGAAGCGCGCGGTGAGATCCATGTCGCCCAACAGCTGCACGCCGTCATAGCTGGTGTCTGCCTTGCTGAACGAGACCTCGGAATCGAACAGTTCGGATGGGCCGCCACGCAGCTGCTTCAGGAACCCCACGGTACCCTGGCCCTTGCCGATGATCAGCAGCTTGCCGAAGCGTGCGCTGCGGATGCTGTCGCTGTGGATGGCGTCGAAACGCAAGGTCCAGCCCTGGTCGCTGCGCGGCGGTGAAGGGATGGCCTCTTCGACGCGGCTGATCTCGGCGGAAACTCCGGTGGCCTGCAGCCTTGGCACCCGCACCTCGCGCTGGAACAGGGGCAGCACCGCCAATCGGGCGCTGGCGCGGTCTGCATGCAACACGTAGACGGTGTGGTTCACGTGGCCGCGCATGTGCACGTTCCAGGCGATCACGTGGCCGGGCAACAGCGTAATGGCCGGCCCAGTGGTCATTACGAACTTGTGCGGCTTGCGGTTGGTGACCTGGTCGAACAGGGGCGTGTTGAGGAAGATGTTGCCGGCCAGCAGATACAGCAGGTAGATGCCCAGCAGGACGTAGGCAGGAACGCGCCATCGACGAAGCCGGTGCGGGATGTGCGCGGAAACAGGGGGCATCTACTGCTCAAAAGGTTGGAATTTCCGCAACTATTACGGAGCGGATGGCGGTGGCGCGTGAAGCAGCTACGGGGCCGGAGCTCGATTCTGGTAGTGTGCGGCCTGGTCATGACCACAGATCTGCAGGAGACGCATGGAGATCCGGCCCGCCCGCGCAGGCGATTTCGACGTGATGTGGGGCATGTTCAAGACGGCCATTGCGACTCAGGATGCGCTGCCCTTTGCCGGCTCTTTCGCCGTCGAGACGTTTCGCGCGCATTGGTTCCAGGCCCAGGCGCCTCATGTAGCTGTGCTGGAGGGCCGGGTGGTGGGCATGTACAAGATGGGCCCGAACTTCCCTGATCTGGGGGCGCATGTGGCCAGCGCCACGTATGTGGTGGATGCGCCGGCACAAGGGCAAGGCGTGGGCCGGGCGCTGGTGGAACACAGCCTGGAGCGGGCGAGGGCGGAAGGATTCCTGGCCATGCAGTTCAATTACGTGGTCAGTACCAACGGCCCGGCGGTGGCGCTGTACCGGAAGCTGGGGTTCGACGTGGTCGGGACGTTACCGAAGGCGTTCCGGCATGGAACCCTAGGCCTGGTGGATGTCTTTGTGATGCACAGGTTTCTGTAGCCCGCTCGCGACGGGTACTGACAGGGCGCACGGGGTGGTGGCAGATTGAGGAGCATGGCAACTGAAGGGCTTCGCTTGCCAGACCGGGGGGGGTGCCTGGGACAGTTGCATGAGACCTTCAATCGGCGTCACATTCTCACCACTGGCGCGGCCTTGGGTAAGGCTGCGCCAGCCCTCGATCCACCAGGAGAGCCCCGCTTGATCCCATCGTGCTGCCATATATCCCTACCAGGCAGGGGCTCCAGATGAGCACGCCATGGCCCATGGGTACGCAGGCGCTGCAGGTTGGAGATCTGCTGATCGATCTCCGCTTTCGCCGCATCGTTTCCGCCGAGGGCAGCGTTGAGCTGCAGCACCGGATCTTTGATCTGTTGTTGCTGTTGATCTCCGAGCCGGACCGGTTGTTCACCCGGCAGGAGCTGTTTGATCGGCTCTGGGCGGGGCTGGTGGTGGATGATGCCAACCTGTCACAGAGCATCTGGTTGCTGCGCAAGGCGCTGGGCGAATCTCGCCGGGAGTGGATCCGCACGGTGGCCAAGCGCGGCTATGTGTTCCAGCCACCGGGCCCCGTGCAGTGGTTTGATTCGATGCCCCCGGTCAGCGATCCTGCGCAGATCGAGGCAGCATCTGATCCAGAGGCCGCCGTCCACGCGGCGGAGGCCAACAGCGTTACCGAAGCGGTTCCGGAAGCCGACCACGATGCCGATGCGGCGCCGGCCAACGCCGATGGCGATGTTGGCCCGGTAGCGGCCGAGGCCCCTTCAGCACCAGCGACCCCCGAAGAACCCGGCGTTGCACCACTTGTGCCGCGTCGCCGCAGGCATCTATGGGTGACGGCAGCGGCGGCGCTGCTTGTGGTTGTTGCCGGCCTGGCACTGTGGACCTTCTGGCCACGTACGGATTCCCCGGTGACGGTGGCCTTGATGCCATTGCAGTCCAATGCCGGCGCTGATGTACCTTGGGCGTCGGAACTACTGGTCCAATGGAGCAGCTGGAAACTGCAGCAGCTCCCCGAGGTGCAGCTGCTGAATGGCGAGGATCTGGCGCAGGGCAAGGCCTTGCCCCCCCCTCACGTGGTGTTGCTCAGTGCGGTGCGCAGCGCCGATGGCAAGCATGTTGTATTGCGTGCCCGCGTTCAGCGGAAGGGCCGCGACCAGATGCTGGAGAGGGAGGTTGCCTTGGCCGAAGCGCCTGCGGCGATTGATGCGTTGTCACGGGAGCTGGTCACTCTATTCGTGCCTGGGCCGGCAGATCGTTGGCCGGCACTGGAAGTGGACAGCACCAGCGCCCAGCAGTATGCCGTGGCTGCAGCCGCCTTCGACCGGGGCGACTGGCGCGGTGTGCAGCAGGCGGCAAAGGAGGTCTTGGCCGGTGCACCACGTTTCGGCCTCATGCACCTTCAGCTGGCCATCGCCCAGTCCAACCTGGGCGAGAACCTGGAGGCGGTGCGACACATGGAGTTGGCGCGCACGCTGCTGGCGCCGTTGCCCGGCAACGCGGCTCGTTCGCTGGAAGCGCGCCAGCTGGAGATGGATCCCAGGCGGGCGCGCGACGCGGAAACAGCCCTGAAGGACCTGCTTCAGTCGTACCCGGCACATGCGCCCTATCAGCGCCGGTATGTGCGGCTGTTGATCGAGACCGGACAGTTCCGCAAGGCCATCTCCCAGCTGGGAGCCCCGACGGTGGTGGCGGATACTTCCGTGACAGCGCGTTACCAGCGCGCCGTCGCCTTTGCTGATGCCTATTACGGGCTTGGCGAGTTTGAGCGTTCGCGCGAAGCCGCCGCTTCCGCACAGGCCATCGCCGAGGCAGCGGGCGAGGGCATGCGTGCACAGGCAGCCGAAGCGGCGCTCCAGGGAGCACGGGCAATCGCCACGATGGAGCCAGCCAAGGGGGAATCGGCCTACCAGCATGCCGCGCAGTTGCTGCAACAGGCGGGTATACCGCGATATGCAGAGTACGCCGAGGTGCTGGCGATCGTGCATGCGGGCCAGGCGGCCCATGACAATACGATGGTTGCGACTGCACTGAAGCGCGCCATGCGCAGCGGCGATCTCGGTCTGGCGGCAGATATCCAGGTGACCCTGGCCAATCTCAGCACTGATGCTGAAAGTCGCCTGCGCTGGCTGGGTGAGGCCCTGCAGACAGCGCAGTCGCTCGGAAACCTGAACCTTCAAGGCCAGCTGGAGATCGAGTTGGCCCTGGAGGATCTCCATTCGCTGCAGTTGACCCAAGCCGAGACGAGAGCCAGGCAGATGCAGGCGCTGGGCCTGGAAGGGATTGCCGGTATTCGCGGCAACATCCTGGTCTCGCGCGTCTTCGAGATGCAAGGGCGCCTGCGTGACGCTGAACAGGCTGGGCGTTTGGCGCTGCAGGCTTCGCCCGCCGTCGCAGAGGGCGGGAACCCCGACCGTTCCAATGCCGCGTGCCAGCTTCTGCGGATCACGACCCTGCTGGGTTCCGGTGGCGATCCAGAAGCACGTGCTGGATGCGGTGAGACGGATGACCCGAATTCACGCTTTATTGCCACGTTGGCCAAAGCCTGGGTGGCACTGCTGTCGAACGATTCCGCCTCGGCGCGGCAGCATTACGAAGCAGCCAGAGTGATGGTCTTCCGCGAACCGGGCCCGCAGACGGGGTGGGATCCGGCGCTGCCGATCAGGCGGATGCAGGTGGCGGCCCTGGCGCTGCGAGTGGGTGATCTGGATACAGCAGCGCGGCTGATGGGCGAGGTGCAGGCCGCTGACGCCCAAGGTGATCTGACACCGCTGGACCAGGCGTTACTGGCCGTGCTCGGTGCCGAGATTGAAGCCGTTCGTGGACAATGGGCGGACAGCCGCCGATGGGCCGACCGAGCACGTGAGCTGCTTCCAGGCAGCGAGCGCGAGTTGCGGCAACGCCTGGACCTGCTGCAGATTGCCGATGACCAGCATCACGGCCGGCGCGACCAGGCCTTGGCTCTGGCAAAGCGGCTCCAGACAGATGGCCGGCGTGAAGGTGACGTTCACCTGCAGCACCTGGTGGCCAGCCTGGTGCCTTCACTGGGCTCGGGCGACTTGCGTGACCGTGTTTCCCTACGCGGCGCGACGATGGCCTGGCTGTCCAGGGCAGAGCGGAAGGACGATGTTCGCCCGACCGTACAGCCGGTTCGCGAGGCTGCGGCTCAATAGAGAAAAAAATGAGGTGCCGGCAGATGCCGGCATCTGCCCTGCAGGGGACCCTTGGCGCATCCTCGCGGACCGTGAAGAAAACAGCATGTGCCTGCACGCTTGCATCGTCAGCCTGGTCCTTGCTGCCTCGGCCTGGTCAGCCGGTAAGCCGTTGCCCGCAGCCCGGCCAGATGACCATTGGTTGACGCCGGTCCCCGCGCCGGCAAGGGCCGGAGGCGCGCTGCCCCTGAAACGACGGCCCCCCGGCGCCCCTCCACTGCCCGAGCTGCAGCCGCGACGCGCCTTGATTCCGCCCCGGCCACAGCGAGCAGCTCAATCACCTTGCGTCCCGGTATCAAGCCCGGTGATCCGGAATGGGAAGGTTGTGCCGCGAGGGGTAGCCTTTCCTGCGTTGGATGCTACGCCCCCTAAACTGTGGCAGGACGGCCGCTGTGAAGGGGAGGGCATGCGTTAGACAAGGGCCGACGAGACAGAAAAGATCATTTGACATCATTTGAGCCAGAGGCAGAAGTCGCTGCGCCTGGATTTGCCGAGCATGGCCGCTCCCTACTGGAGTACCGGCCATGTCCAATCCCGCCGCATCCTTTCCCGGTCCGCAACCAACCCTTGAAGACCTGCTGCGGGCAATCGACAACGGCCAGCTGCACCTGCTTTACCAGCCCAAGCTGGACTGTTCGACCGGCCAGACGGTTGGAGCCGAAGCCCTTGTGCGCTGGGCTCACCCACGGCTGGGACTCATTCCCCCGGCCCAGTTCATCCAGATGGCTGAACAGGGCGGGGTGATCGATCGTCTGGGGCAATGGGTGCTGCGTGCCGCATGCCGCCAGCTCCGCCATTGGCGCGAGCGCGGCAACCTGCACTGGTCCGTGGCGGTGAACGTATCGCCACTGCAGCTGGAGTGCGCGCGCTTCGCCCAGCGTGTACTGAATTGCCTGGTCTGGTATGGCGTGCCCAGCGACCAGCTGGTGCTGGAGGTTACAGAGTCGACCGCCATCAAGGATGCCGACATCGCCCAAAGCCAGCTCGCGGCACTGGCGGCGGCCGGCGTCCAGATCTCGCTGGATGACTTCGGTACCGGCTTTTCCAGCCTTGCGCGATTGAGGCAGCTGCCATTGCGGGAATTGAAGATCGACCGTGCCTTTGTGGCTGCAGTGGATCGTAACGAGGTCGATCCGTCGATCATTGCCGCGATCATCGGCATTGCCAGTGCCCTGCAGTTGCGGGTGGTCGCCGAGGGGGTGGAGCGCGAGGAACAGTTGCAGGTCCTGCGGACGCTGGGCTGTCACCAGAGCCAGGGCTACCTGCACGCACCTCCCATCAGCGGCGAACTTTTCCTTGCTCGCTTTGGCAGGTGCTTCCTCCAGGCGCCGTCAACGCGGCCGCAGGTTGGGGAGGTGGCCTTTGGATGATCGCCTCTGTTCGCTGACCGACGCGCAGACGTTGCCCCTGTGCCACCTGCTGCTGCGCCAGTTCCGCGATGCCCGGCCAGGGGTGCGCGCAACACAGATCCTTTTGCCGCCCCACCCCTCGAACGCCATCCGGGATGAGTTCCAGCAACTGCGCCGGCGCGGCTGGCTCACGGTCATGGTACTGCGGGACCGCGAGGGTCAACGTTTCGGCGGGTGGGGCGTATCGCTCACTCCGATGGGCCGGATGGTGCTGGACGCGCTGGATCGCCAGGTGCCGACGGCTACGACTGTCGCGTCCCGTGGGGTCGAACGGGTTGATGGTGACCCGATCAGTGCTGGCTTCAACGGGTAAGCGGGCTTGAAAATCCAGATGTCGCCTACTCGTACCGAAGAACCATATGGCCTGATCACCCGTGGCGATCTACGCCGCTGCATCGACGCAGAGGAGCTGCAGCTCCACTATCAACCCGTAGTCGATCTTGTCGGTGGCGCGGTGTGTGGTGTCGAAGCCGTGCTGTGTTGGCAGCGCCGCCACTTGGACTGGCGGCAGCCCGACGCCTTTCTGGCATTGGTGACCGCGTCGGACCTGATGAAGCACCTGGACTACTGGGTGCTGGAAACCGCTGGGCAACAGATGGCGCGATGGCGGTCACAGGGCCTGGAATGGAATCTGTCGGTGCGCACCTCGTTGCAGAAGCTGAAACGGCCCTCCTATCGGCAGGCCCTTCTTCAGATGCTGGACGAGCAGCGCCTGCCACCCCGTCAGCTGACGCTGGTCTTCAATGCCGAGGAACTTTCAGACGACGCGGACCTGCGGCAACTGGCCTGGTTGTCTGCGCGGGGCGTCGTTTTCTCCATTGGAACTGTTGATCCTGGCTATATGGAACCGGCATGGCTGCTGCCCATGCCCATCCAGGAGATCAGGCTTGTCAGGCCCTATCACGACCGGGGCGGCCCGCATCGTGGAGAGCAGGCTCTGGCGTCGTTACTGGCGGCGGCCACAAGGCGGCATCTGCGCGTGGTGGCCACGGATGTCGGTACCCGCCAGGAGTTCCGGCAAAGCCAGGCACTTGGCATCGACCGCGGGCAGGGCAACTTCGTTTGCCCGCCTATGGCTGCGGATCTGCTGATAACACACCTTCTACGCACGGGCGCACTCAACGGTGCTTGACTGAGTTCCGTGCGTGGGGAACCCGATGCCAGCTTCCACACGCTCAATACGTCCATCCGCGCTGACTGCCGCTTGCCTGTCTCTCGCAGTGGCCAGGCGTCAGCTGGTTCTGTCTCTGCAGCCGCGGGTTGACTGTCGCACCCGCAGCGTATGCGGCGCCGAGGCCTCCCTGTACCTGCGTCACCCGCGCCTAGGGCGCCTTGCGCTGCAGCGCCACCGGCCATTGGCCGAACAAGCCGGGCTCGCGGTTGAGCTCGATCACTGGATGCTCGATGCCGCCTGTCGCCAACTCGAACAGTGCCGCGCAGAGGGTGCATCTGCGTGGACAATCTCGGTTCCGCTTTCGATGTCCACGTTGCAGGCCCCGGGCTTCCAAGGGCGGGTCTGCTCGGCACTGGGCCACAGCGGGCTGCCTGCGTCGCGTCTGATCCTGTGCTTGCCCAAGTCTGCGGCCCTTGCCGGTTCGGACGCCCACCGTCAGGCGTTCAGTCTGCTTGGAATGGGCGTGCAGCTTTCCATGGGCGAACCGGATGAGACTGACGCCGCGCTGGCTTGGCTGCCGTCTGCGCTACTGCACGAAATATCGATTCCCCGGTCTCTGATCTGCGCGTTGGATCGATGTGTGATCGCCCGTGCAACCGTTGCTTCGTTAATCAGTGAATGGCAGCGCGCCGGCTTACGCGTCTCCGCGGGAGGCGTGATCAGGGAGGAGCAACACATGCTCCTGGCTACGCTCGGATGCGACACAGCGCAGGGTGCACTCTACGGCCATCTGCCGTGGCGATAGATGCGGGTGTGCATCACCGCGCACTGTTGAAGGAACAACATCTGCGCAAATGAATGCTGCAACGCACAATTCATTGAGTTGAGGCTTTTTCCAGGGCGTTGGCACGCCGTCACTGCCGGTTTAGAGGCGCACCGATGTGGGCATGGCAACAATTCCCACATCGCGTGATCCGCATCACTTTTTGAGCCAGAACAACGGCAGTGACTTATGGCCTATCCGCACCGAGTAAATGCCCTGAGCACGACGTGCTGCAGTGATGGCGTGCGCCACTAATTCAGCCGCGAATAACGATTCTGAAACTTTTCATTGACGCCGCTTTCCTGCTGCCAGAAGGTCGTGCCGCCGCACTTCCACACGGCCACGTCATCGCATGGGGAGTTATGCAATGGAGCATCGTTCGTTTCGTACGTCACTGCTTGGCTTGGCAATGCTGTCGATCGTTCCAGCCGCCCACGCGGCGAAGCCGGTGCCGATCCCGATCGCGGATTTTGCGCGGTATCCCGCCATCCAGTCGGTGTCGATGAGCCCCGACGGAAAGCGCCTGGTGGCGCTGATTTCCTCGGCCGATGGCAGCCAGGAGCCCTCGCTGGCCAACTGGGATATGGATAACCTGGACGCAGGTCCGATCAGCATAACGCCCGCCGGCGAACGGATGAAGTTCATTGCCGCTTCGGCGTTGAAGGCGGAAAAGACGTTGGTGATTGCGCGACAGGAGTGGACAGGCCGCCTCGGGAACTGCGGCGAAGGCAATGCCACCGGCGCCACAAAGACCTTCATCACCAAAGCCTACATCACCGACGCCAAGCAGACGTCCTTCGACGAAGCGTTCGCGAGCAATGTCCGCAAGGCAGGCGTCAGCGAAGAAAGGCAGCGCTGTGCGGAAATCTCCGGCAGTGCAGGACTGGTTCACATGCTGCCTCTCGAACCTGATCATGTGCTGGTCATGCAGGTCAATCAGTCGACACTGAGCGCGGACTGCTTCCGCTACAACCTGAAAACGGGCGCCACCGAACTGGTGGTCCGGTCCGATGATCAAACATCGCCAGGGCTGTTCCATCCGCGCACCGGCGAGCTGCTGAGCCGCACGTCGATCAAACCCTCGGGAAGCAACGAGTTCGACTACCAGATTCTGATCAAGGACCGCGCCAGTGGCCAGTTTGTTGTCCATGACGCGTTGACCACCAAGCTCAGCGAGCGCTTTGCGATGCACATCGACGGCATCGATGAGGCATCGGGAAAGCTGTATGTACTCACCGACAGATTCTCAGATCATGTCCAGGCATGGGCGTATGACCCCACTACGAAGGCGTTTGACAAGGAGCCGCTGGCGGCCCACCCGAACTTCTCCATCGCCGGACTCATCCTGGACAGGCGCAGCGCAAGCTTCAACTCGATTCTGGGCTTTGTCGTGGATGCCGAGCGCGCGGAGGCCGTCTACATCGAGCCGCGCCTGAAGGCGCTTCATGAAGGATTGAAGCAAACTTATCCCGGGCAGAGCGTGACGCTGCAGAGCTACAACGATGACCTGTCGAAGGTGCTGTTCCAGACTGACAGCGCTGGTCATCCGGTGGCCCATCATGTGCTGGTGGATGGCAGAAAGGTCACCACGCTAGGCAATGAGCACCCATGGATCGACCCTAACCGGATCGGTACGCAGCGCTGGGTGAGCTACCGCGCACGCGATGGCCTCGAGATTCCTGCCATCCTCGATCTGCCTGTCGGCTGGAAGGAAGGCGATCCGGCGTTGCCGGCCCTCATCCACCCGCATGGAGGCCCCTGGCACAGGGACCGCACAGGCTGGGACCCGACCGGATGGGTTCCCTTCCTGACCTCGCGGGGCTATGCCGTATTGCGCCCGCAGTACCGCGGAAGCGCGGATCTGGGTCGCAGCCTGCTGCTGGCTGGTGATCGCCAATGGGGCGAGCGAATGCAGGATGACAAGGACGACGGCGCGGCCTGGTTGGTATCGCAGGGTATTGCTGCCAGGGACAGGATTGCGATCTTCGGCTACTCCTATGGCGGCTTCGCGGCGGCCGCAGCGGTGGTGCGCAGCCCTTCGCCTTACCAGTGCGCGATCTCCGGCGCGCCGGTGACCGACCTCGCACGCCTGGGTAATCGCTGGGGCAGTACGCGGGAGACGCGCGTGATGCAGGGGCAGACTGTCAAGGGCATGGATCCCATGCGCAACACCGAAAGGGCAGCGCTACCTGTGCTTTTGTATGTGGGCGACCGCGATGTACGCACGCCTGCGTTCCACGCGCGATCCTTCCACAACGCGGTGAAAGACCGGGTCGCCTCTCGCCTGGAGATCATTCCGGACATGCCGCATTCAATGCCTTGGTATCCCCGGCACATCGAGGCCAGCCTCGGCCTGATCGAAAGCTATCTCAAGAACGACTGCGGTCCGGGCGGGCTGTAACCGTCCATCTCTTTCTGCTGCGCTCTGCGCAGCACCTTTGATTGATCCCCAGCAGAGCCTGCGCGTGCCCGTTTTCGGGCGCGACGACCGACTGCTGCCCAACCCTGCCGTGTCCCGATACCCGGGCGCGGCACACCGAAGGAGTGGAACCGATGCACGCACTACATACGCGCTGTACACGAACTGCGCATCTGCCCCTGGCCCTGGCGGTCGTTGCTGCGCTGCATGGAGGGCCAGTGCGCGCCCAGGACAGCGGCGCTGCCCCCTCGGCATCGGCCGAAGACGCGGCGAAGGCAGCCGCGTCGCCTGCAGCAGTCAATGCCACGAAGGCGGCCACGCAGCTGGATGCAGTCAGCGTCACCGGTTCACTGCTGCGCCGCGCCGACTACGAGGCGACATCGCCGATCCAGACCATCGATGTCAACACCAGCGTCGAGCAGGGAAATCTCACCTTGGCAAATGTGCTGCAACGCTCAGCGCTCGGCGGCTCTTCCACGCAGCTCACCAACCAGTTCGGCGGCTTCGTGGTTGATGGCGGACTGGGCGTGCAGACCATTTCGTTGCGCGGATTGGGGTCCAAGCGCACCTTGGTGCTGTTGAACGGACAGCGCCCGGGACCGGCAGGCGTGCGCGGCGCAGTGGGCAGCTTCGACCTCAACGTCATTCCCAATGCACTGCTGCGCAGCGTAGAAATCGTCAAGGATGGTGCGTCGTCGATATACGGCTCCGATGCCGTCGCCGGTGCAGTAAACCTGATCACCCGGCGCGACATTACACGCCCAGAGCTGGAGGTGCGTACCGACGTTCCGCTCGGTGGCGGTGGCGAGCAGTTTGGCGCATCGCTGCTGGCGGGCTGGAAGATGGATGCAGGCAGCATCGTGGTGGCGGGCGACGTCAACCGACAGAATACGATGACCGTCGGCGACCGTCGATTCCTCCGGTGCCAACGCCCTCTGATGCGAGGCACAGATGGCCGCTCCATCGACCTCGAGGACCGCTCGATAACAGCTGGGACGTCGCTCGCTGGCTGCCAGAACCAGCTGATCAACGCCATCGTCGAACCCGGGACCAGCAACAGGTATGTGCCATCATCGGATGGCACGACCGTTGGCCCCTTTGCGGGTTACCGACCCAACCGGTTCCGGCGTCACAGCGGCACCGAGTCGGCGTCGACTGAGGAGGTCTCGAACTTCGAGCGCTACAAGGAACGGCAGATCGTCAACCAGGCCCGCAGAGCCACGGGCTACCTGAGTACCGATTTCAGCTTCGGGGGCATCAACTGGCAGAGCCAGTGGTTGGTGAACCGTCGCGAATCCGAACACGGGTACTGGCAGCAGTTCTTCCCTGTGGTGCCCGCCGCCGGCACGCGGTTCAATCTGGCGATGCCGGTTATGCCGCTGCGACTGTCCAGCGAGGCTACTGTCACCTATCTCCACGCCAGCAACCGGTTCGATGGCCTTGTAGGCGGTACCAATACCTGGGCATGGCAGTTGAACACGAATTACTCCCGCTCCAGCGGCGACTATGCGTCCGACACCATCGTAGCCGCCCGCACCGGCGACCGCTCCAGGCCGGGCACGGGTGTGCCGGCGGCGGACTATTTCAACCCGGGCTTTCTGAATGGCACGCGCAGCGATGAGCTGAAATCGCTGCTGGTCGCGCGGGACAAGGGCAGTACGCGCTATACCCAGGCTACGGCCAGTGCGTTGTTCACTGGTGACCTGTTCTCGTTGCCAGCCGGCGCTGTCGGCGCTGCGTTCGGCCTCGAGTACCGCACCTATGCGATTGATGACCAGCCCGGCGAGCTGTCGCGCACGGGGGGAGGGTGGTCCACCAGTTCCGCGCAGGCAACCCGCGGCCGGGATCGGGTGCTGGAGGGCTTCACCGAGATCGAGGTTCCGCTGATCAAGGGCATGCCCTGGATTGAATCGCTGACTGCCAACGGCTCCGGTCGCATCTTCCGTTACAACTCGGTGGGGTCGTCGGACAAGGTCTGGAAGCTGGGCCTGAACTGGCAGGTCAATTCCTGGTTGCGCATGCGCGGCAGCGTGGGCACCTCCTACCGCGCGCCTGGGCTGTACGAGTTGCATCTTGGTAACCAGACAGGGTTCATGCCGCAGACTGCCGTGGACCCCTGCGTGCGCTGGGGTGAAAGCAGCCGCGATTTCCTGCGCGCAAACTGTGCGGCGCATGGCATTCCGGACAACTTCAATGGGGCCGCTACGTCAGCGGTGATCCACTCGCAGGGCGGGGCAGGGTCGCTTGTTCCCGAAAATTCACGGTCGCGCAGCGCAGGGTTGGTGCTGACTCCCGCCTTCGGGGACATGAACATTGCCATTGACTACTTCGACTATGACATCCGCGACGAAATTGCTCAGCTCACCGCGGCCAGCATCGTGCGAGGTTGCTATGACAGCGCCGTGCACCCGAACCGCTTCTGCAGCCAGTTCACCCGTGGCCCACGCACCAACGACGCTCAAGCTTTTGCCATCAGCGACATTCGCAGCCCCTATCTGAACATCAATCGCCAGCGCACCCGCGGCTACGATCTTGCAATCAACACGAACCATACGTTCGGCTTCGGCACGCTCACTCACGAAACGCGTGCCACGTACACGCTTTCAGATAGCGTGCAGCTGTTTGACAGTGCCAGCCAGGACGGACGGCGCAGCAATGAGCTGGCCGGTGCGATCGGGCGCCCCAAGGTCAGTGCGACCACCCAGCTGCAGTTCCAGCGTGGAGACTGGTCAGCCCAGTGGCTGATCAGCTATGTGGGTGCCACCGAGCATCCAGAGCTTCCGGCGCGCTTCAACTACCTGGGGTATGCCAACGCGCAGCGTGACATCCGTGCAGACGCACGCATTTATCACACCGCTGCGTTGACCTATCGCCAATCCGACTGGGCGGTGACCGTGGGCGTCCGCAACCTGTTCAACCGTGAACCGGACACCATCTCTGGCGACGTGCAGGCGGTGTATGGAAATGTGCCGGTAGACGCCACCCAGTACGACCTGCTCGGTCGCAGCGTTTTCGCCAGGGCGACGTATCGCTTCTGACCTCTGACCTCTGCCGTCGCGCCGAGTGCGCGACGGATTCTACGCAGGCGGCGGCCACTTCTGCAGTTACAGACCATGTGCAGGTGATGCCGCCGGCGCCTGCACGTTCATTCCTGTTTACCGAGAACCCGCATATGAGAACAGATCGACCGACCTTCGCACCTTGCCGGCTGCGCATCGCCGTATTGGCCGCCCTCCTGCCTGCTGCGACGATGCCAGCCATGGCACAGGACTCCGCCGCTGGCGTCACTGAACTGGACCGGGTCAGCGTGATCGGCTCGCGGATCAAGAGAGCGGACGTGGAGACCTCACAACCGGTGTTCTCGCTGAGTCGCGAGCAGATCCATGCACAGGGCCAGACCTCGATAGGCGACATCATCCAGAACATCAGCGCCAATGGCTCGTCGCTGAACAGCAATTACAACAATGGTGGCGACGGGCAGACGCTGGTCAATCTGCGCAACCTTGGCTCGCAGCGCACGCTGGTGCTGGTGAATGGGCGACGTTGGGTGGGCGGGACCGGCCTGGGCGGTGCGGTGGACCTCACCTCGATCCCGACCGCTGCTGTGGAACGCATTGACGTGCTCAAGGATGGCGCTTCGGTTCTGTACGGCTCCGACGCCATCGCCGGCGTGATCAACATCATTCTGCGCAGCGATTTCGACGGCGCCGAGGCCAATGCCTATGTCGGGCAGTATGACAAGGGCGACGGCCGCCGCCAGTCCTACGACCTGCTCATTGGCAGCGTGGGAGAACGCTTCTCTGTCATGGCCGGCGCTGCACACGTACAGGAAGACGTGGTGTGGGCTGGGGACAGGACGATCTCGGCAGTGCCGAACTTCGGCTCATCGCCCGGTTACGGCGGCAGTTCGGGAACACCGGCCGGACGCTTCGGCCTGGGAGCAACCGGGCCCTCGCAGTGCGTGGATGGCAGTGCAGGCCCGACCGGCGCGAACGGCCAGGCCACCGGCTGCTGGTTCACGACCCCATCGGGCCCTGCGTCATGGCGGCCATACAAAGCGTCTGATGCCTACAACTTCGCGCCGGACAACCTGCTGGTCACCCCGCAGGAGCGCACTTCGCTGTTTGCGTCAGCCAGTGCGGCACTGACCGAGAATGTGCGTTTCAAGACCCAGTTCGCATACAACGAGCGCAAGTCCGAACAGGTACTGGCCGCAATGCCGATCACCCTGGGTCGGTCCGCCCCGGGAACCAAGTCCGAAGACATCGTCATCAGCGCCGATAGCATCTATAACCCGTATGGGCAGGATGTCACCCGCATCCAGCGTCGGGCCGTGGAGACCGGCGGACGTATCTATACGCAGGATGTGTCCACACTGTCATTCAATGCGAGCCTGGAAGGTCAGTTCAGCCTTGGCCAGCGCACCTTTGCCTGGGACGCCGGCATGTACTACGGCAGAAACAAGCGCGCTGACATCACCACGGGCCTGTTCAATGTGCCAGCCCTGCGCCAGGCACTCGGCCCCTCCTATCTGGACGCGGCGGGGCAGGCGAGGTGTGGAACGCCCACTGCACCGATCGCAGGGTGCGTGCCCATGAACCTGCTTGGCGGGCCAGGCACGATGACGCCAGAGATGCAGGGGTACTCCGCCTTCGAGGCGCACGATGTATATGGATACGAGCAGAAGAACTACTTCGCCAGCCTCAGTGGTGACTTGTTCGCGCTGCCCGGCGGTACTTCGGCGTTCGCGCTCGGCGTTGAGCGGCGCAGTGAGAGTGGGTTCGATGCGCCCGATGCGCTGGTCAATTCGGGAGACACCACTGGCAATGCGCGCACCGCGACCCGCGGCGCCTATTCGGTAAAGGAAGCCTTCGTCGAGCTGGATCTTCCGCTGTTGTCCGACCTTCCGGGCATCCAGCGGCTTGAGGCCAACGTGGCCACCCGCACGTCACGCTACGATTCCTTTGGCAGCACCACCAATTCCAAGGTCGGGTTGATCTGGAAGCCCGTGACCGACGTGATGGTGCGCGCCAACTGGAGCGAGGGCTTCCGTGCCCCCTCCGTTGCCGAGCTCTATTCCGGTGTTTCGGACACCTTCGAGGATGTGAACGACCCCTGCGCCTCACTCTCGCGTGGCAGCCCGCAGACACCACCGGCCAGCTGCGCCGGGGTGCCTGCCTACAACCAGGCCAACACCCAGATACGCACCACTGTGGGTGGCAATGTGAATCTGGGGCCGGAGACCTCGATCAACCGCACCCTGGGGGTTGTGTACAGCCCGGATTGGGCGCCGGGCCTGGATCTGTCATTGGACTGGTGGAACATCAAAATCGAGCAGGGCATCTTCACCCAGTCCGCCCAGACGATCTTCAACGACTGCTACTACGGTGGTCAGCAGCCGGCGTGCGCACTGATCGGCCGGGCGCCCAGTGGCGAGGTCTCCAATACCTTGGCCACGGCTCGCAACGTCGGCGTGCTTGAAGCCGAGGGCTTCGACTTCACTGCCAGCTACCGCTTGCCCGACACCGCCCTGGGCAGCTTCTCGGTCATCTGGGATTCGACCTATTTCAGCAAGGCGACAGCAGACGTCAACGGTGATGGAGTGGTGACCGAGGATCCGGTGAGCGGCGAGGGTGGCAACCTGGTGGGTGAGTACAGCAGCCGCAGCAACAACTGGCGCGTCCGTTCCAACCTCGCAGTGGCATGGGCCAAGGGCAATCTGGGTGCCACGGCGAATCTGCGCTACTACTCGTCCCAGGTGGAGAGCTGCTTCAACGTGCCGTCGGCCGAGCTGCGCAACCTGTGCTCAGACCCGGCCCGTAAAACGTCCTATGGGCCGCGTCCGGAGAATCGTATTCCCAGCGTGACCTACACCGATCTGAGTGGCTACTGGAATGCGCCGTGGAATGCTCGGATCACGCTGGGCGTGAACAACGCATTCGACCGTTCTCCGCCACGTTCGACGGTGGTGGCCGCCAACAGCTTCGATCCGCAATACGAAGTGCCTGGCCGCTTCTACTACATGCGCTACACGCAGAAGTTCTGATCCGAAGGCTCTCTCCAAGGATCATTCCACGGCCCTGCCAGGGCCGTGGCTTTTTACGCGCAGGCGGATTCGTCAAGCCAAGGCGCTCAGATGAGAAGAAATGAGATCAGTTGAGAGGACTGCAGACGCAAGGTCCAGTCCTTCAGTCCAAGATGCGGGTTCATTCATCTTGACCTGCCCGGCGGGTCGGTAGCGTACCTCGACAAGCGGGCCGGTGCGGGCGGTGTCAAACTACGCGCGGCGGGGCAGATGGCCAGCGTAATCACCGGCATCACGGTCATCAATGTCCATACGCGCGTCCGGCTCGCAGAAGATGTGACCCGCAGCAGCAGGGCAGTTGTACCGGCCAGCCACTCCAATCGATGGTGATGTCCGCGATTTGTGGCGCGGCTGAGAGAAGAGTGGGGGAGGGCGGGGAGGACGTCAGGAGGGTGCGGAGAGATCAATTGACAACGATTGAGGGAGGGGTAGAAGCCGACCGAGTGACTATTGCCCAGCATTGCACCCCTCGCCATGGAGTTGCGATCGTGCACGTACTTGATAGTGACAATCCCTGTACTGGGCGTGCGCCCGAGCAACGGATGCGGGCAATGAACAAGGGCGAGCTGGTCCTGCTTTACCAGCCCAAGGTTGAATGCGGAAGTCGGAGAATAGTTGGTGCCGAGGCAGTGGCTGCCTGGCAGCATCCTCAATGGGGACTCATCGCACCCGTTGATTTCGTCGGACTCGCCGTGAACCAGGAGCGCATCCATCAGATTGGTCGATGGGAAGTCGATCGGGCCTGTGCCCAGCTAAGCGAATGGCACAGGGCTGGCACCGCTGATTGGACGATCGCGGTCGACATTTCTTCGGTCCAGCTTCAGCATCCCGACTTCTGCGGCAATGTGCGCGATGCGCTTCGTCAGAATGGAATTGCAGCAGACAAGCTGATACTGGATGTTGCGGAATCATGCCTGATGCAGCAGAGCGATGTGTGCCGCAACGCTCTGCTGGATCTGTTCGCGGATGGCGTACAGATCGCGCTGGAAGGTTTCGGCAATAGGGTCACCAGTCTGGCACGGTTGAAACGCCTTCCTATCAATGAGTTGAAGATCGATCCGGTAATTGTCGCTGACGTTGACAGAAATACCGTGGATTCTGAAATTGTTTCGTCCATCGTCACCTTGGGCGCGATCCTTGGATTGCGGGTGGTTGCTGAGGGCGTCGAACGCCTCGAGCAGTTTCGCGCAGTGGAAATGCTCGTGTGCGACCAGACCCAGGGGCTGCTACACGCGCCAGCGATCAGCGGCGATGAGTTCCTGCTGAGGTTCGGCCTGCAAAAACACGCGGGCGCCGCGGTGGCACCGTCAGGAACCAAGGAGGTGGCCTTTGGATGAGATCGCCGATCCGGCGCCTCAGGTCCGCCTGCGACTTTGTGCGCTGATGCTCCGACATTTTCAGGCCGGGCGACCCAGCCTACGGATTGCACAGGAGGACTTTCCTGGGTACTCCATCATTGAGATCCATAGAACCTTTCACCATCTGCGTGCGCTCCGATGGCTGGAAGCAACTTTCGCCCATGGCGGGGAGGGCCGCCATTTCTCTGGTTTGGTGGTCTCGCTGACGCCCTTGGGGCATGCGGCTGCGCGGGCGCTATCCGCAGAGGCCGGGTACCCGGCTGGACAGTAGGGAGCAAGGGCAAGGTATGAAACGGGAATCGAAGCCGACCATTGCTACTAGTCTGGCGTACTACAGAAGGTCCTTATACTTGGGAATGGTTCTTCTAGCTGCAGGCTGCACTTCCATCCCCATTGGCGGAGTTTCCGAGTCGGACGAGGCTTCCGCCAAGCGATTGTTCTCGGCTTATCCCGAGATAGCTCTCGGGTTCTACGAAGTGCCTGGGCGAGATGTTGAATCGATCGTAACGAACATGGAGTTCCGAGGCCCCATCGACAAGAATGACTACAGCAACGTCTATGGATTGACGCTTTGGAATGTGCACTGGAATGGAGCCAAGCGCGAGGCAGTCAACTGCTACGGAGACCAGGCAAAGATCAGCCTTGTAGTGTCCGTTCTTCTGCCAAAGAAAAGCGACGCAGATCGGCTGCCGCCCGATGTCGCAGCGAAATGGAAGCGTTTCACGCGAGCTCTGTATGAACACGAAGTCCTGCATGTGGAGAACGGCGTGGCCGCAGCGGCTGCGGTCCGGTCGTCACTTCGGACAGGTAGCTGTGAAGAATCGAACGCAAAGGCAGGCGAAGTAGTTCGCAGCCACGCCAAACGAGATGTCGTCATCGATAAAGAGACGAGTCACGGCGTAGCCGATGGCGCGCACTTTCCCTGAGACGATCAAAGTGAAGTGGCGAGACAACACCTCGATGAATGATGTTGATCGGGTACGGCAGGAGGTCAAGAGACTCCAGGCGCGCCACGGGCTACACGTGCCGGCAGGCACGGAACATAATATACATTATGCGAAGTTCTGTGCTTGGTCTGATCCGGTTCCTCGGCTCGATCCGGCAATGGCTGTGTCGGTTTTCTTGGCTCTTGTCCTTTTGCTATTGAGAATTTTTCTACACTTCCCATTCTCGCCGCGACGGCCGCCTGTCTGGTGCTGCCCGAACAGCTGGCCCAGCAGGCTGCCGATGCGGTCCGCGAGCTGCTGGCCGAAGCCGCAGCCGAGAACACGACCCGCAGCTACACCAGCGCCCTGCGCTACTGGGCCGGCTGGCATGTGGCGCGCTACGGCATCGAGTTGGCCTTGCCGGTACCCGAAGCCATCGTGAGGGTCGGCAGGGAATCATTACGTACAGGGCCAGAACTGACCTAAGCGGCTGACGTATAAGGCTGTTTTCTCGTCGCGGGGGTGATCTCCCCATCTATGGGGCCTGTTCGAGGACCTTGGCCGTGTAGCTCAAGGGCGCCACTGCCCTTTCAAGATCCAGGTGGTAATCGCCAAAGCGATTGATGTGACTGGTCCGATAAGGCGACAGACCGGCCAGGATCTCGGGCGTCAGTTCGACCCCCTCCTTCCGCATCTCAGCCAACGTCCGGCTCATACCCTCCACGTTGTGGAGGATGATCATGTTGGCCACCAGCTGGCTGTACTTGATGATCTTGCGCTGCTCGTGTTGGACGTTCTCAGCAATGATCCCTTGGCTGCCAAAGAAGACCCATTTCACGAAGCCGTTGTACTCCTCGCTCTTGTTGGTCGCGGCATGAATCGTTTTGCGAATCTCGTTGTCATCAATGTAGCGCAGCAAGAACAGCGTTCTAACAGCCTTGCCCAGCTCCCGAAAAGCGAAGTACAGCTTGTTCTTCCGGCTGTAGGTGCCCAGCCGGCGCAGTATCGAGGACGCGGTGATCTTGCCCAGTCGGATCGAGATCACCACACGCAGCATGTCGTGAAGATGGGTGGCGATCAGCTGCCAGTCGATGCTGTCCCCGAATAGCGCCTGGATGTTCTTATAGGCCCTGCCCGGTTCGGGTCGGAAGAACGTCAGATCCTTGATGTTTCGGATCCTAGGCATCAGCTGGATACCCAGCATGTGGGCCAAGCCGAAGACCGGATAGCTTTGGGCCTGCGTGTCCCCGTGGACGATCTCGGGCTGGATGTCGGAAGTGTTGGCCAACAGGCCGTCGAGGATGTAGATGCCCTCGTGCACGCCACAGGGAATGAAGTGGCTGAACAGGGCCACGTATTTGTCGGACACGTGGTAGTAGCCGATGCCGCCATAGCCGCCGTAGCGGATGTGGTACTCAGACAGCAGGTTGTCCTCGTAGACGCTCCACTTAGTGCCATCTGCTGACGTGCTCTTCCCGCTGCCCCAATAGCCCGGTAGGTCGAATTTGTTGTAGGTATTGATGACCTCTACGATGGCCTTCTCAAGCACATCCTCGGTCACGTATTTGAGGTTGAGCCAAGCGACTTGGCGCCGGCTGAAGCCCTTGATCGACCGCGCCGTTTGCGTCGGTCCCAAGTTGCAGCCATAGCAAAATAGCGTGGTGATTACGCGCCGGGGCAGATCTTCGACCTGGCTCTCGGTGCCGGCGATCGGGTGGAAGAAGCGATGCAGGTCCAGCCATTGGCTGGCATCGATCAGGACATCGACGATGCTGGACTCGGGCAGCCGTTCAGTGATGAGGCCGTCCACGGTAGCAATTGCACTGGAGACTTCTGCACGCTGCCCCTTCCGTAACACCAGACGACCATCCAGAATGTCCGCATGCACATTCTCTGGAAAGCGCTCGTCGACTTCGTCGGCCAAGGCGGTCAATTGTGCACGCAACCCGGCCACGAAAGACTCGGCGTCGGTGGGCAAGCCTGACACCTGGCCATAGGCCTCCAGCTCCTGGGCCAAGGTGGCTTCATCGACCAGTTGCTCGCGGTAGTCGTCAAAACGCTCACTGCTGGGAACGAAGAGATCTCCCGACTTCAGTTCGTCTTTGACCTGCACCAGCACGGCCAGCTCGAAGTACTTGCGGTGCATCCAGCCGGCGCCTGCCGCGCTGGCCCGCTTGCCGAACACGTGTTGACGCCAGAGCTTGGACATCCAATCGAAGTCCTTTTCCGGGTCCAACCCGAGGGAAGCGACCTCGATTAGCTCACGGCGTTGGTTGCGCAACGACAGTACCGCTGCGATCAACGGCTCCATGCCGGCATCGTGGCTGGTCGCCCGCAAGTTCATCAGCTCCAGCCCGTTGAACAGCAGCGGCCTGACCGCGCCGTAGGGCTGCAGCATGAACGGCAGGTAGTTTTTCCCCGCGTAGGCCATATGTTCTTCGCATTCGGCCAGCAAGGTAGACACTTCAGCTTCCAGGCTGTTGTCGATCGCGTCCACTCGCTGACTATCGCTGCCATCGAGCTGATAGGCCTGCAGGACTTCCTTGAGCTGGCCGATGAGGAAGTCGGCCCGCTTGGCATGTTCGAGCTGATACGCCAGCAATTTCTGTTGCGCGGTGTTTTCCAATCCACGCACCTGCTTGATGAACAACTCGGCCGCATCATCCAGTGTCTTGGCATGCTGAGCGCGAATGAATATGGTGGCCAGCGCATAGCGTTTGTCCGGAGCCAACTCGGACAACTCGCTGGCGTCATACGCCCGAGCCATTGCACGGAATTGCTTGAGCTTGGGCACTGGCACATCGATGGGAGGCAACTGCTCAGCCAACTGCTGCAGCATGCGGATGTGCTGCAGATAAAACCGAACTTCCTTGTTGGTAGGCCGGCCAGGCTCGCGTTTGAGCGAGTTCCAGCCAGTGAACCTCGACCCTTCCGGTGCGCGCAGCAGTTCGTCAATAAGCGTGCGCGTGTCCGGCGTCAGCGCGTGACTGATGTTGCGGTAGTAACCCAGATTGACCCGCTCCCGCGCCCCGATTGCGGCTAACTCCAGGGTGCGGAAGCCAGGAAGTTCATAGCGATGGTGCACCAGCTCTTCAAGCAGGACGTTCACGATGTCCGGGATAGTGTGCTTGGTCTGGGCTGCAGCGGTGGCCACGGTGTCTAGCCAAGACGACCCGGCTTTGTCCAAGGCACGCACGCCAATGAACTGCCGAAGCTGCGGCATGTGCCGGCGCTTGCTACCTGAGGCGTCATAACGGTCGAGCTGGTCGGAGTCCAATACCCGCCCAAGACGGGCGGCCTTGGCGATGTGCTTCCTGATTCGCTCAGGCACCTCGGCCAACAGGGTGAAGTAGCCCAAGCGCTGGAACAGCTTCAGATGAATCAGTATGGCCAGTTGGGGTCCTGGCTGGGTAGTCAGCCGCTTGGCGAATGCAATTTCAGCGGCGCTGGGGGTATAGATCTCCTCCAGTTCCTTGGCGGTGGGATCAGGCTTCAGTCGCGGATAGGCGGTCTCGTGAAGGGTAGCCATTGGATCCTGAGGTTGTTAGGGGGAGATCAGTCCCAGTGCCGGCCGTCGTCTGTACTCAAAGACGCTTCCAGGAAGCACTGGTGCGTATCGGCCATGCGGTGCATGTCATCCAGCAGCGTGGCCAGGATTTCATCCAGATCCCGGTCGGGATCGGTGGGAACGGTCAACCGGTACTCGCTGCTGGCGGTGTTCAGCCGCACAGCTTGGAATGGGGCCAAGCAAATCTCTTCGATCCGGCCCCTGGCCTTGGCCGCGCCGCGGCCCGCGCGGGCAAACGGGGTCAGCACCATCCGTAAGAGCAACTGCAGCGCAGATCCGCCCTCTGGCGCCGACGGCGGCAGCACCATCGCCGGAGCCGGCGCGGTTGGACTGGGCAGGCTCGCTTCAATGCGGTCTCGGGCGAACGGGTCACGCCCATCTAGGTATCGCATGGCCGACTGCACATCGCGCCAGCCCACGTACTCCATTAGCGCCTTCATGTCCCAGCCTTGGTCGTTGGCCCAGCTGGCAAAGCCTCGACGTAAGGAATGGCTGCTGTGGAGTCCAGCATCGGCAAAGCCGGCACTGGCCAGTAACTCGCGCAGAAGGCGCACCAAACTGTTGGGATGGAGGCCTTCGGCGCTCACCTGGCCCCATTGGTTGACCGCCCGAAACACCGGCCCCTCTTGCAGGTCAGCCGCCTGGAGCCACGCTTGGGTTGCCTCCACCGGACACAATCGCGACAAGGCCGGCACTTTGTAGGTGACGCCTGCCGCCTGCCGATCGCCCTTGCTGCGTGGCAGGAAGCAGGTCATCCCCTGGCCCGGCACTAGCATGAGATGGGCCACCTCCAGACGCAGCAGTTCATCGCCACGGAAGCCACGCCAGAATCCGAGCAGCACCAGCGCTCGGTCCCGTTGGTGGCGAAGCGCCGCTGCTCCATCGCCCCGGGCATGCGCCGCGGCGATCGCTGCAGCCAACCAGTCATCGAGCTCGACGAGCCGTCGAATCTGGAGCGGTGCGGCTTGCTTGACCTGCCCTGGGTGCAGGGTCTGGATACCTTTGAGGACCTTGCGCACCAGTGGCGACCGGGTCGGGTCGACAAAGCCGTGGTCGCGGTGCCAGTAGGCAATGGCGGCCAGGCGGTGGCGAAGGGTGCTGGTGGCTAGGGTCTGCGCATACGTGGCCAGGTACCGCGCCACGCTGTCCGGTGTAGCTGGGAGGTGGCCTTGCCACTCGACTTCAAAGTGCCGCAGCGCCGACGCATAGCTGCGCACCGTGTTCTGGCGCGTGGCCGCATCGAGGTAGCGGTCCAGTTCGGTCACTGGCGCGTGGCCTCCACCGAGGCCGGCTGCCGCAGCGTTGACAGGATGGTGCATTCAGCCCGCTGCCCGCCGTGGCAACTGGCAATCACCCGTTCCAGCTCGCTGGCCATGCGCTGCAGGTCGGCCATGCGCGCCCGCACGTCGGTCAGATGGCTGCGGGCCAGCCGATCCACGTCCCCGCACGAAAGCTCTTCATCGCCCGCCAACTGCAGCAGGCTGCGGACCTCCTCCAGGCTGAAGCCCAGGTCCCGGCCGCGCGCAATGAAGCGCAGTCGCTCGATGTCGGCCGGGCCATAGACCCGGTAGCCATTGCCCGAGCGCCCCGGGCGCGGCAGCAGGCCGATCCGCTCGTAATAGCGGATGGTCTCCAGATGGCACCCACTGGCGTCGGCAGCCTCACTGATTTTCATTCGTAGTGCGCTTGACTCCGTAGTAGCTACGGACTTTACCCTCACCGGCTGTGCCATGCCAGCGGTCCGCCTGGGCCTGGCTTCCCTGCGACTGGAGATGTTCCGATGAGTGATTGCGGCTGCCACCACGAGGCCAAGAACGCGCAGGAGCGGCGCGTGCTCTGGATCGCCCTTGCCCTGAATGCGGCGATGGCCGTGATCGGCGGCATCGCCGGCTGGGTTGCCCATTCCACAGGCCTATTGGCCGACGCGCTGGACATGCTGTCTGACGCCACCGCCTACGCCATTGGCCTGGTCGCCATCGGGCGCACGGCCCGCTTCAAGGCGAACGCAGCCTGGGTCAGCGGCAGCGTATTGCTGGTGCTGGGCGTGGGTGTGCTGGTGGAGGTCGGCCGTCGCGTGATGTACGGCGCCGAGCCGGTCAGTGGCTGGATGATCGGCACGGCGCTGCTGTCGCTGGTGGTCAATATGACCGTACTGCGCATGCTGGCGCCGCTGAAGTCCGGCGAAGTGCATCTGCGGGCGACCTGGTTGTTCACCCGCGCCGATGTGGTGGCCAATGTTGGGGTGATCCTGGCCGGCCTGTTGGTGTGGTGGTTGGCTAGCCCCTACCCGGATTTCGTGATCGGCGCCCTGATCGGTCTGTATGTGATCAAGGAAGCCTTCGAGATTCTCGGTGATGCCCGCCGGGCACGTGCCGACGCGCGCAAGACACCTGCATGATCGCCCTTGGCCGGCTGCGGACGGGCCTACGCTGGCTGCTGCTGGCGCAGCTGGCGGTGGGTTTGCTGGTCCAGCCGGTCTTAGGTCTGGCGAGCGAACTGCACGTTCACATCCATCCGACCATTGCCGCCCATGGGCCGGCAGTGGCCGCACCGGCACCTGAGCGCGGCATCGGCGCCGCCTTGCACCGCCTTCAGCAGCTGGCGTTGTGCTGCAGCCAGGCCGCGCAGCCCCCTGAGATCCTGCTGACCGTTGCGGACATCGGCCGGCATTTGCCGGTGATGCAAGTCAACACGTTCCCGTATCCGCACGAGCAGCCGGTCGCGCTGTTCCGGCCTCCGATCGCAGGGTGATCTCCGCCGGCAGCGCCGGCCTAGCGACCTGCTGCTGTGCGCGGTGGTGATCGTTTGTTGATGTCGAAACCCTTCGGAGTACTTCCATGCATGTGCGATTGGCGGCCTTGGCCGCATGGCTGCTGCTGACTGCGGCGACAGCGCCGGCGGCAGCGGCCGAACTGATGACCTTGGACGACGCGTTCGCGCGCGTGGCCCAAACCCACCCCGAGCTGCGCTTGGTCGATGCGCGGGCCACCGTGCTCGCTGCCGAGCGCGACCAGGCGGTGCAGCGCCCACCGTGGACGCTCGGTGCCGAGGTCGAAAATGCGTTGGGCACTGGCGCGGCACGTGGATTGGACAGCGCCGAGTTGACCTTGAGCCTGAGCTCGGTGCTGGAGCGCGGCGGCAAGCTCGACGCCCGCCGTACCTTGGCCCAAAGCCGGATTGATGCACTGGCCGTGCAGCGCGAGACCGGGCGGCTGGACCTGCTCGCCGAGACAGCGCAGCGCTATTTGGCGGTTGTCGGTGCCGACCGGCAACGCGGCCTGGCGGACATGGATGTTGGCCAGCGCCAGCGAACCGTGGCCGCCGCCCGACAGCGCCTGCAGGCCGGCGCTTCACCCGAATCGGTGCTGCTCACCGCGCAGGCAGCGCTGGCGCGGGCCGAGCTGACGCGTGATCGGGCCGTGCAACAGCGACTGGCCGCCCGTCAGCATCTGGCCGCGCTGTGGGGCGAACGTACTCCCACCTTCGAGGTGATCCCGGCCGATCCGATGGCCCTGCCGGCGATCGCCTCCATGCAGACGCTGGCCGATGAGCTGGAGCGGACGCCGGAACTGGCGCAGTTTGCCAACGCTCGACGGATCGCGCAGGCACGACTGCAGCTGGCGCATTCAGCGGCCTCACCGGACCTGTCCTGGCAGCTCGGTGTGCGCCGCCTGCAGGAGTCCGACGACACCGCGCTGGTGGCCAGCCTGTCCATGCCGCTGGGCAGCCGCAGCCGCGCACAGCCAGAGATCCGCGCCGGCGAAGCCGAGCTGGAGGTCCTGACGATCGAGCGCGAGGCCAAGGGCCTGTCGCTGTATTCCACGCTGGTCGAGGCCCATGGCCGCTACACCGTGGCGCAGGCCGAGGTGGCGCGCCTGCATAGCGACGTACTGCCGAAGCTGGCCCGGGCTGAGCAGGCTGCCGAGCGCGCCTATCGCGCCGGCGCCATCAGCTACCTGGAATGGGCACAGTTGCAGTCCGAACGTACGGCCATGGCCCAGCAGCAGCTGGACGTGGCCTTGGATGCGCAGCGCGCCCTGATCGAAATTCAACGACTGACCGGCCAGGCGCTTGTAACGCCGCCGGCGGCCGCTTCACTTGGAGATAGCCCATGAGCCGTTTTTCCTGGACCGCACTGGGCATGGCCCTGTTGCTGACCGCCTGCAATGCGTCCGACCCCAGCGAAGGCTCCGAGGGCGGCGCCGCGGCTGAGGGCGAAGAACACGGCGAGCACGAGGAAGCGCCGCTGGAAACCAAGATTGCCGCCAAGGCGGCGGAGGCGGCGGGAATCCAGGTCGCGCCGGCAGGCCCCGGTGAGATTGCTGACGAGCATGAGGTGCAAGGGCTGCTCACCCCCATCGATGGGCGCATCGCCCAGGTCACTGCACGCTTCCCCGGACCGGTCCGCTCTGTGCGAGCCGGCGTTGGTGATCAGGTACGGGCCGGCCAGGCACTGGCCACGGTAGAGAGCAATCTAAGCCTGACCACCTATACCGTCACCGCGCCGATCAGTGGCGTGGTCATGGCGCGTACGGCCGCCGTGGGCATGGCGGCGGCTGAGGGCGCGCCACTGTTCGAGGTCGCCGACCTGTCCACGCTGTGGGTGGACCTGCACATCTTCGGCGCCGACGTCCAGCACATCGGTGCGGGCGTGCCGGTGACGGTCACCCGCTTGAGCGATGGCGTCACCGCGCAGACCACCTTGGAGCGCGTCCTGCCCGGCACCGCCACCGCCAGCCAAAGCACCATTGCGCGCGCCACCGTGGCCAACACCGATGGCCTGTGGCGGCCGGGGTCGGCGGTCAAGGCGCGGGTCACCGTGGATCGCCAATCGGCGGCGCTGGTGGTGCCGATCACCGCGCTGCAGACCGCAGAAGACCAGGACGTGGTCTACGTGCAGCAGGGAGAGACCTACCACACCCGGCCAGTCAAGCTGGGGCGCCGCGACGCTGAGCGCGCCGAAGTGCTGGAAGGGCTCAAGGCCGGTGAACAGGTGGTGGTGGCCCAGAGCTTCCTGATCAAGGCCGACATCGAAAAGTCCACCGTGGAAGAAGAATGAGGCCCGCCATGCTCGAACGCCTCATTGGGCTGTCCATCCGCCACCGCTGGCTGACGCTGGTGCTCACCGCTGCGCTGATTGCGCTGGGTGTGTGGAGCTACCGTCACCTCTCCATCGACGCCACACCGGACATCACCAACGTCCAGGTCCAGATCAACACCCAGGCCCCGGGTTACTCGCCGCTGGAGGCTGAGCAACGAGTGACCTTTGCCATTGAAACGGCCATGGCCGGCCTGCCCAAGCTGGACTACAGCCGCTCGCTGTCGCGGTATGGGCTCTCACAGGTCACCGTGGTGTTCAAGGACGGCACCGACCTGTACTTTGCCCGCCAGCAGGTCGCCGAGCGCCTGCAGCAGATCGCTTCCCAGCTGCCCGACGGATTGGACCCGGAAATGGGGCCGATCTCCACCGGGTTGGGCGAGATCTTCATGTACACCGTGGAGGCCGAGCCCAACGCTCGCAAGCCCGACGGCACCCCGTACACCGCCACGGACCTGCGCACCCTGCAGGACTGGGTGATCCGGCCGCAGCTGCGCACCACGCCCGGCGTCACCGAGGTCAACACCATCGGCGGCTTCGAGCGGCAGATCCACATCACCCCGGATCCGGCCCAGTTGGTGGCGCTGGGCTTTACGTTGAACGACGTGGTCGCCGCGGTCATGCGCAACAACCAGAACATCGGTGCCGGCTACATCGAGCGCAATGGACAGCAGTTCCTGGTGCGCGTGCCTGGCCAGCTGGCGAATCTGGATGCGATCGGCAACATCGTGCTGGATCGCCGCGATGGTGTGCCCATCCGGGTGCGCGACGTCGCTAGCGTGGGCGAAGGCAAGGAGCTGCGCACGGGCGCGGCCACCCAGAATGGCCACGAGGTCGTGGTCGGTACCGCCTTCATGCTGTTTGGCGCCAACAGCCGGGAAGTCTCCCAGGCGGCCGCGGCCAAGCTGGACGCTGCCAACGCCAGCTTGCCTGCCGGCGTCCATGCCAAGGCCGTCTATGACCGCACGGCGCTGGTGGACCGCACCATCGGCACGGTGTCCAAGAACCTGATCGAGGGCGCGCTGCTGGTGGTGGTGGTGCTGTTCCTGCTGCTGGGCAATGTGTGCGCCTCGTTGATCACTGCGGCGGTGATTCCGCTGGCGATGCTGTTCACCATCATTGGCATGGTGCGTGGCGGCGTGTCGGGCAACCTGATGAGCCTGGGCGCGCTGGACTTCGGCCTGATCGTGGACGGTGCGGTGATCATCATCGAGAACTGCCTACGCCGGTTCGGGGAGGCGCAGCACGCGCTGGGCCGCCAGCTCAATGATGAAGAGCGCTATGACCTGACCGCCTCGGCCACCGCCGAGGTGATCCGTCCCAGCCTGTTTGGCCTGGGCATCATCGCCGCGGTCTACCTGCCGATCTTCGCGCTGTCCGGGGTGGAAGGAAAAATGTTCCACCCGATGGCGATCACGGTGGTGCTGGCCCTGACCGGTGCCATGGTGTTGTCGCTGACCTTTGTGCCGGCAGCGATCGCCAGCTTCCTGCGCGGCCGTGTGGCTGAGCACGACAACCGCCTGATGCGCTGGTCGCGCGCCCGTTATACGCCGCTGCTGGATTGGGCCCTGCGTCGGCGCGTGGTGGTGCTGGCCGGCGCGGCCGTGCTGGTGGTGGGCTGTGGCGTGCTGGCCACCCGCTTGGGTTCGGAGTTCGTGCCGAGCCTGGATGAGGGCGACATCACCTTGCAGCCCATGCGTATTCCCGGCACCAGCTTGGAGCAGTCGGTGGCCATGCAGGAAACGCTGGAGAAGCGCCTGGCCCAGTTCCCGGAGGTGGCCAACATCTTCTCCAAGATCGGCACCGCCGAGGTGGCCACCGATCCTATGCCGCCGTCGATGGCCGACACCTTCCTGATGCTCAAGCCCCGCGACCAGTGGCCCGATCCGCGCAAGCCCAAGGCCGAGCTGGTGGAAGAGCTGGAGACGGCGGCTAAGGAAATTCCGGGCAGCAACTACGAGTTCACCCAGCCCATCCAGATGCGCACCAACGAGTTGATCTCCGGCGTCCGTTCGGACGTGGCAGTCAAGGTCTACGGCGACAACCTGGACCAACTGACGCGCCTGGCCAGCCGGGTCGAGCGGGTCATGCGCAGCGTCCCCGGCGCCGAAGACGTCAAGGCCGAGCAGGTCACCGGCCTGCCGCTGCTGACCATCACACCAGATCCGGCGGCATTGGCTCGGTATGGCCTGAACCCGGGCGACGTGCAAGAAACGGTGGCCACCGCCATTGGGGGCAGTGTCGCCGGCCAGTTGATCGAGGGCGACCGCCGCTTCGACCTGGTCGTGCGCCTGCCCGAATCGCAGCGCCAAGACCCGGCTGTGCTGGCAGATCTGCCCATTCCACTGCCGGAAAGCGCCAGCGTGGACGAGTCCAGCCGCCTGGCCACCGGCGCCAATGGTGGGCCTCGTACGGTGCCGCTGCGGGAAGTGGCGAAGATCCAGGTGGAGCGCGGGCCCAATCAGATCAACCGCGAGAATGGCAAGCGGCGGGTGGTGATCACCGCCAACGTGCGCGAGCGCGATCTGGGCGGGTTCGTCGGCGAGTTGCGCACGCGCATCGGCCAGGATGTGAGGCTTCCGGAGGGCTACTGGATCGACTACGGCGGCACCTTCGAGCAGCTGATCTCGGCCAGCCAACGCCTGGGGGTGGTGGTTCCGGTGACACTGGCGTTGATCTTCGCTCTGCTATTCATGGCCTTCGGCTCGGCCAAGGATGCGGCCATTGTGTTCAGTGGCGTGCCGCTGGCGCTGACCGGCGGTGTGCTGGCACTGGCTCTGCGCGGGATTCCGTTGTCGATCTCTGCCGGCGTGGGCTTCATCGCGCTGTCGGGCGTGGCCGTACTCAACGGGCTGGTCATGATCGCCTTCATCCGCCGTCTGCGCGAACAGGGCGATCCGCTAGACGACGCTGTCCGGGACGGCGCCCTTGGACGCCTGCGACCGGTGTTGATGACCGCCCTGGTAGCCTCGCTGGGCTTCCTACCCATGGCCTTGAATGTCGGTGCTGGCTCGGAAGTGCAGCGGCCGCTGGCCACTGTCGTCATCGGCGGCATCGTCTCATCCACCGCATTGACCTTGTTGGTGCTGCCGGTGCTCTATCGTTGGCTGCATCGCGACCGAGCTCCCCGCGCCGGTAGCACTGCTTTGGAGTCCCCATGAACGAGCTCAACCTGGAACAGGTCCGTGCGGCGATGTTTACCGACCCGGGCGTGAAAGCGGTGGACGACCTGCGCCTGGTCGCCGGTGAGCATGGCCGTGCGATCGCGGCCACCATCACCGTCGCTGCGCCCTCGGTCGACCTGGACCTGGTGCATGCTGTGATTGCCCAGGTCCTGGCCGATCAATTCGGCATCGATCAGGTCATGCTTTGCTTCAACGACCCGGGACCGGTGCCGCCGCCACCCACCGCGGCACCCTTGAAGAAGATGTGATCACTGCCGGCGGCTCTATGCGTCTGCACTGGCAGGCGCATAGAGCTGATGACCCGGCAAAGCGCACGCGCCGGCATACACAAAGGCCACGCTTTGCCGCGCCCGGGTGAAGGCTACGTAGTACTTCGGTGGCGCGGTGATGCGCGCCGCATCGGCCGTGCGCAGGTACTGCGTCAACGGCCCATTGGGGAAGATAAGGACCCGACTGTAGGTGCGGCCCTTGCTCTGCCCGAAGTTCACCGCAGGCATTCCGTCGCAGGTTTGCCGCCGGTCATGCCGGAGCACGGTAGGGGCAAACTCCTGCATGTACGCGGCCACATCCCCTGGAGCGACGAGGAAGATGCCATCGTGCCCGGTGACCTCGCCATTGCCTGATTCGGTGCGGGGCATCTGCGGATAGAGCGTGTCAGCCATATCGCACAGGGCCTGGACGCAGCGCAGACTGATGAGACGGTGGTCGAGCTGGCATAAGCCGTCCGACTCCCAGATCTGGAACAACGCCGCCAAGTTCGGTCCGCGATATTGACTATGCCTTTGCGCATAGTTGGTGGCATACGTCGCCTGGCGCGTATCACCCACCAACGTGATGGCGATATCGCTCTTCAACAGCCGCTCGACCAGATCCAGATCAAAGCCGGCCAGGTCCTGAACTTCGTCGATGTAGAGCTCGTCGTACATGGCCGCCAGGCGTGCCATGACCTGACCTTGGGTCAGCTCATCGCAGCGCACAGCAAAGTCGGCGGCCCGGTCCGAATACATCCGGTTGCCTGCCAGGTAGTGGCGCGCCACCTGGGTGCGTGGAGCCCGGTTGTTGGTGACACCTTCTACGAACAGGATGGTCTCGATACGAGGCTCAGGGCACAGTGCCGCCTGGTACGGGCGGATGCACTGGCGCAGCAGGAAGCCATACCAGCTGTGCAAGGTGACATGCGCGGGGACCGCACCGGCGTGGACCTCAAACGAGCGCCGGATCTCTTCTAGATTCTCCAGCGTGTAGGTGACAATCGCGATGCGACGCTCGGGCCGCTCCAAGGCCTGCCGGACCAGCAACGTGGTCTTGCCCGATCCGGCCGCTGAGAGCAGGACCCGGTTAGGTGATGGCACGCTGGACATAGTCCGGGAACCTGATCGAGTGCGGGCTGTTGAAGATTGCCAGGGCCGTGTCGGTCTTGTGACCTTTCATGTACTTGAGCAACGCCACCTCATCGGCGAAGGTCTTGCCCAGCACGGTGTTGAGCTCAGCCAGCGAGTTGGCTTTGATCAGCTGCTCTTCCAGCGATGGGGCACTTTCGTCGGAATCGTAGTAGATCGCGGTAAGGTGCTCGGCGTAGCGAGCCTGCACAACGGCGATGTCGCCATCGTTGTCGGTGATCACCTTGGCCTGAATTTTCAGCCGATCTGCAATCTGCAAGAAGCGTTTGAATGCCAGCGATTTGACCGAGATGATGTCCACGCCATGGGCCATCGGCGCCACGCCGTGGTGGTCGCTGTAAGCACGCTGCACGATCAGCTCATCGGACGGCCCTTCCACCAGGATCGCCTGTTTGGCCAGGATCAGCCGCAGCGTGTCGTGGCCAGGCAGCTTCATGAAATAGTCGTGCGTATCGGATGGCAGCTGGTCCAGCTTCATCTGGCCCTGCGCACTGAACAGGATCACGTTGTCCACGCCCAGCTTGTTCAACACGAAGCTGCTATGGGTGGCGATGATTACCTGCTGGGCGGTTGAGAGGGCCGCAATCCTGTCGATCAGCTGGGTCATGCTGGAGAAGGACAGATGGTTCTCTGGCTCCTCAATCAGCAGCACGTGGGCGGCCCCGGCCGCGTGCATGGCCAGCTTCATCTTCACCGCGCTCTGTTCACCTTTGCCGGCCTGGGTGAAGGGGAGCTCATCCAGGTACGGTGACAAGCTGGTTTCCCACGTTGAGCGCGGCGATGTGTCCACCCCCACCGTGAGCGCCCGGTGGCTGATGTCCCCGGTATGCTCGGTGAGATAGGCATTGATGGCCGCCACATCGGCTTCTTCGGAAAAACTCTGCCGCATGCGGCGGAAGCTCAGCGACAGCGAGACGCGTTGCGCAGGCGTCAGTGCCTGCTCGATGATGCCGGCGATATAGCGATCGGCACCGGACAAGGTCTTGATGCCGTGCGTGTCGATGATGGTCGAGTCGAACGGAATACTGCGGGCGGTAACGCCATTGTTGGCAAAGGAGTACCAGCGCACCGTGTAGTACTCCACCGGCAGGCTGACCGCGCCCTGGTGCTGCTGCAGGTAGGCGTTGAACTCCTCGCGGTAGTCGTCGTTGAGCTCGACCAGCAGCCGGATGCCGGCGGTATCCAGACGCAGGGAGTTGTTGGTGCCGCGTAACGACGCCAGCGCGGCGTCGGCGCCCAGATAGGCTTCGATGGAGATCCGTGGCGGCGAGGCCGGCGTGCCCGTGGCAAGCGCTCCCAAGTACTCCTGCACCGTGGGCTGGTGGAACAGGTAGGGCGTGAGCTCGTAGGCAAGATTGCGCCCATGCAGCTGGCCGGTGACCACCGCGTGGATGGCCTCCAGCAGGGTGGATTTACCGACCTCGTTGTCGCCCACGACCAGGTTCATGTGGGCATTGAGGGGCAGGTCCAGATGGCGAAACGACTTGAAGTTGTCGATGACGATACGTTCGATCGGCATGCACAGTCCTTTGATGGCCAACGGGCTCGGTGGCGGAGCCTGCCTGCACCCTGGCTGGCCTCCTTTCCGCTCTGGGCCATACTACCCAGCGATCGCCGGCCCTGGGCGGTTTCGTACTGCTTGGGACGCCGGGAAGGGTCAGAATCCGCCTTACGCGGGATAATTCAATATTATCCCGCCTTTAGATACGACCCGTACTCGGCGAGTAGTGTAACTTGATTGGTATGTAATTACGTGGTATGTAATACATTACGAAATAGTCGGAGAGTGCGATGGCACGCGGCGGCTTGTACAAGAGCGACATCCAGAAGGCCCGCGATGCGCTGCGGGCACAGGGCAAACACCCGTCGGTGGACGCGGTGCGGGTGGCGCTGGGCAACACCGGCTCCAAGACAACCATTCACCGCTACCTGAAGGAGCTGGAAGAAGATGAAGGGCAAGGCCTTGGCGCCAAGGTCGCGGTCAGCGACGCGCTACAGGACCTGGTCGGTCGGCTTGCCGGTCGCCTACACGAGGAGGCCGAGGCTGTAATCGCCGAGGCCCGGCAGCGCTTCGAAGCGCACTTGCAGGAGCGTAGCGAGGCGCTGGAACGCACCCAGCAGGAGGCGTCCACGCTGAGCGCGCAGCTTCAGCGCATTGAAACTGCCTTACGCGAAGAAAAGACGACCCACGCCGCAGCCCAGCAGGCCTTGGCCGAACGGGTCACCGAGGTCGCGCAGCTCGGCGAACGGATCGCGGGACTGACCGCGCGGCTGGCGGAGCACGAGGCGCATGCCCAGTCGCTGGAGCAGAAGCACCAGCATGCTCGCGAGGCGTTGGAGCACTACCGCACCTCGGTCAAGGACCAACGCGAACAGGAACAGCGCCGCCACGAGCACCAGGTGCAGGAACTGCAGGTCGCGCTGCGCCAGGCCAACGAGGCGCTGACCGCCAAGAACCACGAACTGGTTCAGCTCAACCGCGACAACGGGCAGTGGCTGGAACGCCACAGCCGCCTAGAGAGGGAACTGGCGCAGGTGCGGCAAGCTGCGGACGACCAGCGGAAGGAGCTGGACGCGCTGCGGCTTACGGCTGCGGAGTACCAGGCCTTGCTGGCACGCTGGACCCAGGACGCCCAAGCGTTGGAGAGCGCACGGGTCAAGCTGGCCAATGCTCACGCCGACTTGGCCAAGGAGCGAGAACGGCGTGAACAAGCCGAGGCCGAAGCGTTGCGTGCCGGTGTGCGCCAGGACACCTTGGAGCAGTTGCTGGCGCAGTTGCGGCCCGATCGCGCCGACAGTTCAGGTACCAACAAAAATCCGGCAACCAAATGATTTCACGGAAGAAAAAAAAATTCTGGGGGGCATTTTTGCACGTATCTCGGCTTAACCCCACATCCGCCATCCTTATGGGGTTTCCATGGGGGGTGCGCGTGACTTTGTCCGTCGACTCAACACCGACCTTCGCTCGACGCCTCCAACAAGCCCGCCTGCACACGGGTTTGTCGCAGAAGGAGTTGGGCATCCGGGCCGGTCTGGATCCTTACGTGGCCAGCCCCCGAGTCAACCAGTACGAACGTGGCAAGCACGAGCCCAAGCTGGAGACTGCTGAGCGGTTGGCCCAAGCGTTGGGGATCCCCGCCGCCTTCCTTTACACCGACGATGATCTGCTGGCCAAGTTGCTCCTGCGCTGGGGCTCGCTAAGCAAGCAGCAGAAGCGGGAGTTGGTGAAGCTGATCGAGGCCACACCCGAGAAGTAAACCGAACAAGCGCTAGCCCTATGGGCAACCCTTCGCCTCAACCCGCCCATTGGGCGCTCCTGGAGGGAGCTGCAGTGGCCGTGACTAGCGCGACTGACAAGTGGCGGCATCTCAGGCCTACTTGAGATTTTGTTCACGACCGATACACACGCGCCTTGTCTAAAGTGATTTACAATGTCGCCCGTGTCAGCCTCCTCACTTCTACTGCGACTGCTCCTGATCGTCATGCTCGTGCTTAACGGCGCGTGGTCGGCATTTGCGTCGATCAGTATGAACCCGGCCATGGAAGCGCAGGCCAGCGAAGTGGCTGCCGCGGTGCAAGGCGACGAAGACTGCGTCGCCCATCACAGTGCTGAGAATCATCCCGATGCCACCTCGATTGAAAGGGCTGGCACTGGGCATGGCGACCATGCCGGTCCCGACTGTTGCAAGTCTTCTGCGTGCCGGTGCGCCTGCGTACACGCGTGCGCGAGCGCACTTCCGGCGCGCCTGCATGTTTCGGTGCAACTGGCCTTGGGCCTGGATGTCATGCCGCTGCCCCTAGGGCATGCGGCACCTGCCTTGCCTCATCTGATCCGACCACCGATCGGCTAAGCGTCCCTAAGCGCCGCAATGGCGCCGTTGGTGTGGCTTGCATGCCTATTTATAGGCCAGCCGCCCGCTCTGTACCACCGCCCGCCGGTGGCAACACGACGCTTGGAGCATTTTCATGTCGCATGATGATTTTCGTGGTCCACACGGTGGACCGCCGCTGCTACCTTCGCGGCGGCGATTTGTCCAGGGCTTGGCCTTGGGAGGCGCAGTCGCAGGATTAGGTTTCTGGCCCAAAGCCAGTTGGGCGCTCAAGGGCCCGGGACAACCCAACGTACTATCGGGCACCGAGTTTGACCTAACCATCGGCGAGACGCCGATGAACTTCACCGGCAAGACCCGCACCGCGATCACCGTCAATGGGTCCGTTCCGGCGCCGTTGCTGCGTTGGCGGGAAGGCACCACGGTCAACCTGCGTGTCTCCAATGCATTGCCCGCTAACTCCCTCCATGGCGCGGACACCTCCATCCATTGGCACGGCATCATTTTGCCGGCCAACATGGACGGCGTGCCGGGCCTGAGCTTTGACGGTATCGGACGTGGTGAGACCTACCACTACCGGTTCACCCTGCATCAGGGCGGCACCTACTGGTACCACAGCCACTCGGGGTTCCAGGAACAAGCCGGGCTCTATGGCCCGATCATCATCGACCCATTGGAGCCGGAGCCCTTCAGCTTCGATCGCGACTACGTCGTGATGCTGAGCGATTGGACAGACCTGGACCCGACGGCCCTGTTCGATCGTTTGAAGAAGATGCCGGGCCATGACAATTACTACAAGCGCACGGTCGGCGATTTTGCGCGCGATGTGAAGCGCAACGGCCTGTCGGCCACGTTGGAAGATCGCAAGATGTGGGGCGTGATGCGGATGACGCCCACGGATCTGTCCGACGTCAACGCCAACACCTACACCTACCTGATGAACGGCACGACCTCGCTGGGCAACTGGACCGGTTTGTTCCGCAGTGGCGAGAAGGTGCGCCTGCGTTTCATCAATGGCTCTGCCATGACGTACTTCGATGTGCGTATTCCGGGGCTAAAGATGACCGTGGTGGCAGCAGATGGCTTGTATGTCCATCCGGTTTCCGTCGACGAGTTCCGCATCGCGGTAGCAGAAACCTTCGATGTGATCGTGGAGCCCTCCGGGCAGGACGCATTCACCATCTTTGCCCAAGACTCCGGTCGCACCGGCTACGTCAGCGGCACGCTCGCCGTGCGCGAAGGATTACGCGCGCCCGTTCCGTCTGTGGATCCCCGGCCGCTGCTGACGATGGCAGACATGGGCATGGATCATGGATCGATGGATATGTCTGGCGGCAGCAAGGGCATGGAAGGCGGCTGTGGTGCGGCCATGGGCATGCCTGGCATGACCCCACCTGCCAGCGGTAACGCGACCTCGGCCCATGCAGGCCATGCGATGCCCGCCGCCGGCGATGGTGCCATGGCAGGCATGCAGCACGGGGGCATGCAATCACACCCTGCCAGCGAGACCAACAATCCCCTGTTGGACAACCAGGCCATGAGCGTGAGTTCGCGCTTGGATGATCCGGGTAATGGCCTGCGCGATAACGGCCGTCATGTACTGACGTATTCCATGCTCAAGAGCACCTTTGAAGACCCTGACGGACGCGACCCCGGTCGCGAGATCGAGCTGCATCTGACCGGACATATGGAGAAATTCTCCTGGGGCTTCAACGGTCAGAAGTTCTCCGATGTCAAGCCGCTGCGGCTGAACTACGGCGAGCGTATGCGCATCGTATTGGTTAACGACACGATGATGACCCATCCCATCCATTTGCACGGCATGTGGAGTGACGTGGAGGACGACAACGGCAACTTCATGGTGCGCAAGCACACGGTGGATATGCCGCCGGGTAGCCGACGCACGTATCGCGTGCGTGCCGATGCGTTGGGCAGCTGGGCGTTCCATTGCCACCTGCTTTATCACATGGAAGCCGGAATGATGCGCACGGTGAGGGTCGACGAATGAACATCAATAGACGCGATACCACCCTGACTGCGCTGACGCTGGCTATCTCGCTGGCCCTGGCCAATGCGGCCAGCGCCCAATCCATGCAGCACGGCTCCATGCCGATGGAGCAGGGCGCGCAGACCCAGACTCAGGATCACTCTGCACAACAGGCGCCGACATCAAAACCTGCGCCAGCCCAAAAGCCTGCAACACCGGCCAAGCCGAGCGAAGCGACGATCGATCATGCGACGATGGGCCACGCCGCGCCGCAGGCTAAAGCAGCCGAGCCTGCCATGCAGGGCATGGACCATTCGCAAATGGGGCACGTCTCGCCCGCGAGCACACCTGCGGCGCCCACAGCACAGGCGCAGTCGATGCAGGGCATGGATCACAGTCAGATGGCACAGCCCGCTGCAGCCGACACCTCTAGTACGGCCACGCCTGCGATGCAGGGGATGGACCATTCCAAGATGGGGCACGGCGCGCCTCCGAGCACGCCCGCAACGCCCAAAGCGCAGACACAGTCGATGCAGGGCATGGACCACAGTCAGATGGGACACGGGCCTGCAGTGCCAACGCAGCCGCGCACCCCGATACCCGCGGTGACGGACGCGGATCGCAAGGCGGCCATCGCGCCGGAACACGCGCATCCGGTGCATGACAACTCGATCAAGAGCTACGTGCTGCTCAATCGCCTGGAAGCCTGGGATGCCGATCCGGGCACCGGGCTGGGCTGGGAGGGCCAGGCTTGGATCGGTACGGACCTCAATCGCGTCTGGCTCCGCAGTGAAGGCGAACGCACGGATGGTCAGACCGAGTCGGCTGATCTGGAAGTGCTCTACGGCCGCAGTATCTCCACGTGGTGGGATGTGGTGGCCGGTGTGCGTCATGACTTCAAGCCTGGGGCATCTCAAAACTTCGCCGCTATCGGTGTACAGGGCTTGGCGCCGATGAAGTTCGAAGTGTCCGCCACAGCCTATCTCGGCGAAGGGGGCCAGACTGCCGCCAATGTCGAGGCCGAGTACGAATTGCTGCTAACCAACCGGCTGATCTTGCAGCCGCTGGTGGAAGTCACCGCCTATGGCAAGAACGATCCATTGCGCGGGATAGGTTCGGGTCTGAGTACCGCTGAGGCGGGGCTACGACTTCGTTATGAGTTCACCCGAAAGTTCGCTCCCTACATCGGCGTGGTGTACGAGCGCGCGTTTGGCAATACCGCAGACATGCGACGCGAGCATGGCGAGTCCTTTGAAGACACGCGCTTGGTCATCGGCCTTCGTACCTGGTTCTAAGGGGAACTGACAATGAAATCCAACAAAAGGATGTGGGTATGGCTCGGTGCCGGCGTGGGATTGGTTGCGGTCGCGGCAACTGCCACGGTCTCTCTGGGCGTGTACAACGTGGCCGCCGACGATCCGCATAGTCGCCCGGTGTATGCGCTACTTGAAACGGCGCGCGAGCGTTCCATTGAGGTGCGCGCCGCCAAGCTTCAGGTGCCCACGAACCTGGATGATCCTGAGCGTATCCGCCAGGGTGCGGGCAACTACAACGCCATGTGCGTGACCTGCCATCTTTCGCCAGAGGCGGCGGCCACCGAGATGAGCAAGGGCCTGTACCCCGCGCCACCGAACCTAAGCAAACAGTCGGTCGCTCCAGCTGAGGCGTTCTGGGTGATCAAGCACGGCATCAAGGCCAGCGGCATGCCCGCGTGGGGCGGCAGCATGGACGATGAGTTCATCTGGAACATGTCGGCCTTCCTGCAGAAGCTGCCCACGCTGGACAAGGCCGGTTACCAGGCGTTGGTGGCCAGCAGTGATGGTCATTCGCATGGCGGCGGCGAGACGCAAGGCCACCATGACGACGAAAAGGCCGAGGATCACCCTGCCCTATTCGAGCCGGGCAACAACTCCATGCCGCATGCGCACCCGCCGGGCGTGGACGACGATCACCACGGCCCGACACCCAGCGACACGGAAGTCGGGTTGGTGAGCCACGGCCATCCCGACGGCAAGGTGGAGTCGCACCCTGCACCACACACGCCCGTGGCCGATGACGGCCATGCGCACACCCATTGATCTCCTTGGAGCCCACGCAATGAACGCAACAGCAATCTCGTTCACCCTCGCACTGGCACTGGCCGTCGTGTCCCCCGCAATGGCGCAGGCGACACAGCCGCACGCACATCACCCCGCTGCCGCGGCATCTGCGGACGTCGACGTCCCAGTCACTGCAGAGGCCGCGGTCGCCGTAGCGGAGCGTTTCAACAGGGCCCTGTCTAGCGGCGATCTGGCCACGGTCGAAGCCCTGCTCGCTGCCGACGTCCTCATCCTCGAGTCCGGGGGTGCCGAGCGCAGCCGCGAGGAATATCTGGGTCATCACGCAGTCAGCGATGCGGCATTCCTCAAGGGCGCCCATCGCCAGCTGCTCCGTCAGCGTGCACGCACCGCTGGTGAGTTCGCATGGGTCGGAACCGAAAGCGAGCTGCACGCCCAGAAAGACGGTAAGCCACTGACCGTCCAGAGCACCGAGACCATGGTGCTGAAGCAGACCACCGACGGTTGGCGGATCGCCCACATCCACTGGTCTTCGCGGACCAAGCGCTAAGCGGAGAACCAGAAATGAAAACCTGCAGATTGAACCGACTGGCGTGGGCGGCTTTTGCGGTCGCCGGCCTGGGTGCCTGCACCCAAGCGGCTACACCCGCGCAATCCACCATCGCGCCCACTGCACAGGTCGTCCCGGAAACAGCCGACGCGACTCCAGCCGCCCTGCCACGCATGACCGTCCACAAGACCCCGACCTGCGGGTGCTGCGGTAGCTGGATCGACCACGTGAAGAAGGCGGGGTTCACCGTGGATGTGCATGACATGGATGACCTGGGTCCGGTCAAGGAGCGCCTGGGTGTCCCCTATGCAAAGGGCTCCTGCCACACGGCCGAGGTCGACGGATACGTCATCGAAGGCCATGTCCCGGCCGAGGACATCAAGCGCCTCCTCGAAGAAAAGCCGGACGCACGCGGCCTGGTCCTGCCCGGAATGCCGCTCGGTTCGCCGGGCATGGAGGTCCCGGAAGGACGCCAGCAGCCGTATACGGTCGAGCTGGTCCATCACGACGGAACCACCGAACCCTTCGCACAGCATTGATCCGCAAGAGCAACAGGGGGCGGTGTTGCGGGCGCGCCGATTCTCGTCCGCGATGAAGCAGGAGATCCACATGACTCACCATTCCGAAGACCACCGGTCTCAGGCCATGAACGAGTGCATCGACAACTGCACGCAATGCCACGCGATTTGCCTTGAGACCATCAACTATTGCCTGAGCAAAGGAGGTGCCCACGCAGCCCCGGAGCACATCGCCCTGCTGGCGACGTGTGCCGATATCTGCGCCACCAGCGCCGACGCCATGTTGCGTGGCGCCAGCGCTCACTCGGTGGTTTGCAGTGCCTGCGCGGAGATCTGCCGCCAGTGCGCCGAAGCATGCGACGCCATGAACGGCCCGGAGATGGCGCGCTGCGCCGAAGTTTGTCGCCGTTGCGCGGAAAGCTGCAGCGCCATGGCGGCTTGACGCGTCGAGGATCCCGCCTGAGCGGCGGGATCCTCATCTCAAATATCAAAAGCCGACCAACCGTGGTTTCGGTGACAGCCCGACACCTAACGCTTGTCGGATCCAACACAGCACGGCGCCGAACGGGGCTTTGCATCACATTCGCAATGAGGATTTATCCCTATGAAATCATCAAACGTCCTTCGCTCCTTCGCGCTCGTCCTCGCGATTGCGGCTGGGCAGTTCTCCCTGCAGATCGCGCACGCCCACGCCGCGCTGCAGCAGTCCACACCGGCGGCAAATGCGGTGGTGGCTTCGCCGGGCCAGATCGATCTCGTGTTCAACGAAACATTGATTCCGCGGGCGTCGCGTCTCAAGTTGCTCATGAAGCACGGCAGTTCCACCATGCCGATCGAGAATTTCACGACCGAGATCGTCAACAACGGTAAGACCCTGCGTGCCAAGTTGCCCCAGCCGCTGACTCCGGGCGTCTATACCGTGGAATACCGCGCCGTCGGTGGTGACAACCACCCCATGCCGGGCAGCTTCAGCTTCACGGTGCGCTGAGGAGTCGCGAATGTTCGACCTGTCGGCTTATGCACTGAGATTCCTGGAATACCTTGTCATCATGGTTCTTTTCGGGGTTCCACTCTTCGGTTGGTACGGGTCGCGTCGATCGGCACTCGCCGACGCCTTGGCCGGGTGGTCACTCATGGGCGTTCTATTGGCGGGTGCCGTAGCCGGTCTCGTGCTCACCGGGCTCGATGTCGTCTTCAAGACCGCGGGCATCATGGGAATGCCGCTTGCCGAGGTTGATCGCGCATCGCTTGGCTGGTATCTGCTCGAGACGTCCGCGGGCCGGGCAGCCATGGCGAGAGGCGCGCTGCTGGTCGCCCTGATGTTCGTGCTCGGATGGCATCGTCGCCGCGGGAAGGTGGAGACCGCCTTCCCGCTGGGGGCGATGCTGGCGGGCGGCGCACTCGCTTCGCTGGCATGGAACGGCCACGCCGCCGCTGGCGAGGGCTTGGCAGGCGCGGTCCGGCTTGCTGCAGGCATCGTCCATCTTCTCGCGGCAGGCGGCTGGATCGCAGCGGTCCTGATGTTCCTTGCCATGCTGCTGCGCGGCAAAGAGACGAACGGCAGCGGGCGTCTGCGATCAACGCATGACTTTCTGCATGGTTTTTCGACGCTGGGAACGATCTTCGTTGGTGCGCTCATCGTGTCCGGCATCGCGCACTACGGGGATCTCACCGCGTGGTCGTTTTCGGCCCTGTTCCAGAGCACCTACGGGAAGTTGCTGCTGTTCAAACTGGCCCTGTTCGCTGGAATGCTGGGTTTGGGAGCGCTGCACCGATGGACGCTGGTGCCGCGCTTGGAACGAGCGCTGACCAGCGGAGATCCCGCGCAGGAGGTGCGGGCTTTGCGGCAGAGTGTTACGGCTGAGGCCGCGCTGGCCATCTTGATCCTGATTGTTGTTTCAGTGCTCGGGACGCTCAGCCCCGAATAGCTGTGTAACCCGCAATGGCACACTGCCTTGGCAGTCCATCCCCACTAAAGCGAGCATCGGCATGAACTCACCGTCGTCCCATGACCATCACCATTCTGCAGGCGCAGCCCCTGTCGAGGCTGCGGATGGACGGGTCACCGATCCGGTCTGTGGCATGCAGGTCGATCCCGCCACGACGCAGCATCATGCGACCCACGCCGACACACCTTTCCACTTCTGCTCGGAGCGATGCCGCGCGAAGTTCGTGGCCGATCCGGAGCGCTATCTGACGCCCCAGGACGAACCCGAGGTGGCACAGCCCGGCGCCATCTACACCTGCCCGATGCACCCGGAAGTCCGGCAACAAGGTCCAGGCAACTGTCCCTTCTGCGGCATGGCGCTGGAGCCGGAAATGCCGAGCCTGGAGGACGATGACAATCCGGAACTTCGCGACTTCTCGCGCCGGTTCTGGTGGACGCTTCCGCTGACTGTGGTGACGCTCGTGCTGGCCATGTTCGGCCAGTACCTCCCGCGTGTCGTGCTGGGCGACGTGCAGATCCTGCCGTTGTCGATCGACGTGCAGACCTGGGTCGAGCTGGTCTTGACCACACCAGTCGTGCTGTGGGCCGGCTGGCCGTTCTTCGAGCGCTGCGTGCAGTCGATCCGCAACCGCAGCCCGAACATGTTCACCCTCATCGGGATTGGCGTTGCGGCCGCCTTTGGCTACAGCCTGGTCGCCACGCTGGCACCCGGCTTGTTCCCACCGTCGTTTACCGAACATGGGCGCGTCGGGGTGTACTACGAGGCGGCGGCGGTGATCGTTTCGCTGACCCTGCTCGGCCAGATGCTGGAACTGCGGGCGCGCTCGAAAACGTCCGCGGCGATCAAGGGCCTGCTTGGCCTGGCGCCGAAGGAAGCCCGGCGGGTCAACGCCGACGGCACCGAGGAAGACATCCCGCTGACCCACGTCCACGTCGGCGACCACCTGCGCGTGCGTCCCGGCGAGAAGGTGCCGGTGGATGGCGAAGTGGTGGAAGGCCGCTCCAGCGTCGACGAGTCGATGCTCACGGGTGAACCGATTCCGGTCGAGAAGACCGCAGGCGACCAGGTCATCGGCGCGACCCAGAACGGCACCGGCGCGCTGGTGATCCGCGCCGCCAAGGTGGGCTCCGACACCGTGCTGTCGCAGATCGTGCAGCTGGTCGCGCAGGCGCAGCGCTCCCGCGCGCCGATGCAGCGGATGGCCGATATCGCGGCCTACTGGTTCGTGCTCGCGGTGCTGGCGATCGCGGTGGCCACCTTCTTTATCTGGGGCTCCTTCGGTCCGGAGCCGGCCTGGACCTTTGCGGTGCTCAACGCGGTCTCGGTACTGATCATCGCCTGCCCCTGCGCGCTGGGCCTGGCGACGCCGATGTCGATCATGGTCGCCACGGGCAAGGCGGCGCAGGTGGGCGTGCTGTTCCGCGACGCCGAGGCCATCGAGCACATGCGCCGCATCGACACCCTGATCGTCGACAAGACCGGCACCCTCACCGAGGGGCGCCCCGCCTTCAAGGAAGTCGTGGCCTTCGAGGGCTTCGACGCCGACCGGGTCTTGCACCTGGCCGCCAGCCTGGACCAGGGCAGCGAGCACCCGCTGGCCGACGCCATCGTCGCCGAGGCTCGACGCCGGAACTTCGAGTTCGACCGCGTGGAGGACTTCGACTCGGTGACCGGCATGGGTGTGCGCGGGTCCGTGGCCGGCCATGCGCTTGCGCTGGGCAATACCGCGCTCATGGACGACCTGGGCGCCAATCCCGCTGCGCACGTCGACGTGGCCGAGCGGATGCGCCGCGAGGGCGCGAGCGCCATGTTCCTGGCCGTGGACGGGCGCCTGGCGGGGCTGGTCGCGGTTGCCGACCCGATCAAGGCGTCGGCCGCGGCGGCCATCAACGAGCTCCACGCCGCCGGGCTGCGCATCATCATGGCCACCGGCGACGGGCTCACCACCGCACGGGCCGTGGCCACCGAGCTGGGCCTGGACGAGGTGCATGGCGAAGTCCGCCCCGAGGACAAGGCCGAGCTGGTGCAGCGCCTCAAGCGCGAAGGCCGGCGGGTGGCGATGGCGGGCGACGGCATCAACGACGCCCCGGCGCTCGCCGCGGCCGACGTCGGCATCGCCATGGGCACGGGCACCGACGTCGCGATGTCCAGTGCCCAGATCACCCTGGTCAAGGGCGACCTGCGGGGCATCCTGCGCGCCCGGAAGATCTCCCAGGCCACCGTGGCCAACATGAAGCAGAACCTCACCTTCGCGTTCCTCTACAACGCGCTGGGGGTGCCGGTCGCGGCCGGGGTGCTCTACCCCGCATTCGGGATCTTGCTGAGCCCGATGGTCGCGGCGCTTGCGATGAGCTTGAGCTCGGTGTCGGTGGTGGCCAACGCCCTTCGCCTTGCCAAGTCGGCCGCCGTACCGTCCTCGCCGACCACATCTGTGCCGCGCCAGCCCCTGGGCCTGGCCAAGGATTGACTTGGATCAATTGCATCGGTTCCAGTAAGAGGTAAGCTCACGCCATGGTCCGCATCCGCCATCGGAACTTGTTCCAGCGCACCGCCCTCCTCGCGATGGTGGCCCTGCTCTGGTCCCAGTTCGCGCTCGCAGGCCATGGCGATTGCCTGGATCTCCCAGTCACGCCGGCGGCGTTTGTCGCTGCCGCCACCGACACCCGACACGACCATGGCCACGGCTGCGATGCCGAGCTCCCCTCAGCGAGCAAGGCAGTGTGCGACGCGCACTGCACCGAGGGTGACATCTCGGCGGACAGTGGGCGCATCCCTTCGATTCCGCCGCTGCTGGCCGAAGCCTGGTTCTCCTGGCTTGCGATCGCCGCGATTGCGGATGCTGCGCCAGGTGTCACGGCTACATGGGTGGATTCGCCGCCCAGACCCGCCTGGCACCGACCTACCGCCCATCCAGCGGCACTCCTGCTGATCTGATGCCTGGACGCTGACTGCTCCGCACGTCTGTGCGGCGCAGTCCTGTGCGTTCGCGCCGTGGCTGCGTCACGGCATGTGTTCCTGCCCTCGTCCGAGCGACCTGCGTCGCGTCGGCCCAAGGACACTGATATGGCATCCCCGTTCGACCGACTGCCGGCCAGGCGCCTGCACCCTCGCCCTCTGTCCCGCCGTCTGCCACCGCTCCGGCACCTTCTTGCCGGCGTGCTTGCCGGCGCCTTGTGGGCCCTGGCGCTGCCGGTGACCGCCACCGAACCCGTCCCGGGGCACAGCCTCGAGTCGATCCGCGCCTGGGTTCTGGAACACAACCCGGAATTGCGGGCCATGGACTTCGAGGCCCAGGCCGCCGAAGCACGGATCCAGCCAGCGGGCGCCCTACCCGACCCGACGGCTTCCCTTGGATTCCGCGGCCTCGATCCGGACAAGCCCTGGCGCTCCGCCGGTGCCGAGCGCGAGGTCAACTACGCGCTGCGCCAGCGCCTCCCGCTTTGGGGCAAGCGCGCCCTGGCGCGGACCGCGGCCAGCCAGGACGCGGTCGCGGTCGGACTCGATCGCCTCACCACTGCGCGCGACTTGCTGGCCGACGCCGAGGCGGCCTACGCACGCTACTGGCATGCCGACCAGGCCGTGGCCGTGCTTGATCGCCGCATCGCCCTGCTCCGCCAGGTGGAAGAGATGGCCGGCGTGCGCTACGCCCTGGGTCGCGCGGCGCAGCAGGATGCCATCCGCGCCCAGGTCGAGCAGACCAGCCTCCAGCGCGAGCGGATCGAACGCCTCGCGACCAAGCAGGAGGCGGCCGCCACCTTGAACGCGGTGCTGGGGCGCCGGTCCGATGCACCGCTGGCGACTCCCGACGAGGCGCCGCGCCTCGCCGTCCACAGCGCCTCGCTTGCCGAGGCACTGGATGACGCCGATGCGCATCCCGCGGTGCGCTCGCAGCAGGCTCGCGCCGAGGCGGCGCGCACGAACGTGGTACTGCAGCGTCGCAACCGCTTTCCCGACATCACCCTGGGCGTGGGTGCGATGCAGTTCGGCAACGGCATCGAGAGCACCGAGCTGATGTTCGAGGTCGAGATCCCGTTCCAGCAGCGTGCCCGCCGCGAGCGCGAGCGCGAATCGCGCCTGCTCGAAGACGCAGCGCTTGCCCGCAGGGACGCCACGCTGCGGGCCGTCGAGGAACGCGGCGCTTCCGCCTGGTCGCAGTGGACCAACGCGCGCGAGCGTCGCGGACTGATCGAGAACACGCTGCTGCCGCAGGCCGACGCCACCTGGCAGTCCGCCCTGGCCAGCTACCAGGTCGGTGAAGTCGACTTCGGGACGCTGCTGGAAGCACTCAATGAATGGCAGGGCGCCGACCTCGCACGGGTCGATGCACTGCGTGACGAACTGTTGGGCGCCGCCGCCGTGCGCGCCATCGAAGGAGAGATCCGATGACCCGTGTCCAGACCCTGTCGCTCGCCATCGGCGTTGCACTCGCCGCCCTCGCCGTCGGCTGGATTGCCGGCCGCGCCACGAACGACTCCCCGACCGCGGGCACGTCGATCGACGGCCCGGCCGCAGAACGCAAGGTGCTCTATTACCGCAATCCCATGGGCTTGGCGGACACGTCGCCGGTGCCGAAGAAGGATTCGATGGGTATGGACTACGTCCCGGTCTATGCCGACGACGCACCGCCGGCGGCACCGGGCACGGTGGTGCTGCCGCCGGACAAGGTGCAGGCGCTGGGCGTGCGCACCGAAGCGGTCAAGCGCGGAGCCCTGTCCGCTACCGTGCGCACCAGCGGCACGGTCGAGGTCGACGAGACCCGGCAGTACGCGATCGCCCCGCGCTTCGAAGGCTGGGTGGAGCGGCTGTACGCGAACCAGACCGGCATGCGGGTCAGCGCCGGGCAGCCGCTGCTCTCCGTCTACAGCCCGCAGCTGGCCGCGGCGCAGCAGGAATACCGGCTGGCCGACGAGACCGCCCGCAGGCTGGCCGGGTCCGATCCCGCGAGCGCGGCGTCGATGGTCCGCCTGCGCGATGCCGCCCGCACCCGCCTGCGCAACTGGGAAATCAGTGACGCGCAGATGGGCAAGACGGGCCTGGTGCTCACCGCGCCCGCGGACGCGGTCGTGATCGAGAAGCCGGTGGTCCAGGGCGCGCGTTTCGAGCCCGGCGAAACCATCCTGCGCCTGGCGGACCTGTCGAAGGTGTGGGTGATCGCCAAGGTGCCGGCGGCGCAGGCCGCGGGTATCCAGCCCGGCCAAACGGCCCGCTTTGAAACCGTGGCCCTGCCGGGCCAGGTGGCCGAGGGCGAGGTCACCTTCGTGCAGCCCGTCATCGATGCGATGACGCGCACCGTGGATGTGCGCATCGCCCTGCCCAACCCCGCTGGCGACCTGCGGCCCGGGCTGTATGGGACGGTGGTGCTGGAGGAGCCGGGGGCTGGACCGGTCCTGACCGTTCCGCGCTCGGCCGTGCTCGACAGCGGCACGCGCCAGGTGGTGCTGGTCGAGACCGGCCCTGGCCGCTTCGCACCGCGCGATGTCAGCCTGGGGCGGCGCGGCGGCGATCGCATCGAGATCCTCGACGGCCTGACCGAGGGCGAGCAGGTCGTGGTCTCCGCCAACTTCCTGATCGACGCCGAAAGCAACCTGCAGTCGGCACTCCAGGGTCTTGAGGGTCACACAGGACACGGCGCGCCTTCGGGCACCGCTGAGGATCCACACGCCGGGCACGGCGAGGACGCCGCCGACCCGCACGCAGGTCATGGTGACGAGGCCTCTGATCCGCACGCCGGTCATTCCATGCCGGCTAGCCCGGAAGAGACTCCGCCCGCCCCCACCGGCCACGAGGGGCACTGACATGCTTGGCCGTCTCGTTGAATGGTCGGTGCGCAACGTCTTCCTGGTGCTGCTGATGGCGCTGGCGATTGTCGCCGGTGGCATCTACGCACTGATGAACACGCCGCTGGACGCACAACCGGATCTGTCGGACGTGCAGGTGATCGTGTTCACGGAGTACCCGGGGCAGGCGCCCCAGGTGGTCGAGGACCAGGTCACCTATCCGCTGACCAGCGCCCTGCTCGCGACGCCGAAGTCGAAGGACGTCCGCGGCTTCTCGTTCTTCGGCGCCTCCTTCATCTACGTCATCTTCGAAGAAGGCACGGACCTGTACTGGGCGCGCTCGCGCGTGCTCGAGAACCTCAACGTCGCGTCGAAAAACCTGCCGGCTGGCGTGGCACCGGCACTGGGACCCGACGCGTCCGGCGTGGGCTGGGTCTACCAGTACGTGCTGCAGAGCGACCGCCACTCGCTGGACGAGCTGCGCGCGATGCAGGACTGGTACCTGCGTTACCAGCTCACCACCGCGCCCGGCGTGGCCGAGGTCGCCAGCGTCGGCGGCTTCGTGCGCCAGTACTCGATCACCGTCGATCCGGTCCGGCTGCGCGAGTTCGACATCCCGATTTCACGCGTGTCCGAGGTGATCGCCGAGAGCAACCGCGACGTCGGCGGCCGCGTGATCGAGATGGCCGAGACCGAGTACATGGTGCGGGGCCGCGGCTACCTGCGCGGTATCGAGGATATCGAGAGCCTGGTTCTGCGCGCCGAAGGGGGCGCACCGGTGCTGATCGGCGACGTCGCCCGGGTCGAACTGGTACCCGATGAGCGCCGTGGCATCGTCGACCTGGACGGCGAAGGCGACGTTGTGGGCGGGATCGTCATTGCGCGCTTCGGCGAAAACGCCCTGGCCGTGATCGGGGGGGTGAAGGACAAGATCGCCCAGCTTGCGAGTGGACTCCCCGAGGGCGTCAGCGTCCAGGCGGTCTACGACCGCTCCGATCTCATCGTGCGCGCGATCAAGACGCTACGCACGACGCTGCTCGAGGAGAGCCTGATCGTCGCACTGGTGTGCCTGGTATTCCTGTTCCATGCGCGCAGCGCGCTGGTCGCGATCGTCATGCTGCCCGTCGGCGTGCTGATCGCGGTGATCGCGATGCGCATGCTGGGCATGAACTCCAACATCATGAGCCTGGGCGGCATCGCGATCTCGATTGGCGTGATGGTCGACGCGGCGATCGTGATGATCGAGAACGCGCACAAGCACATCGAGCGCTCCGACGGCTCCCGCAGCCGGACCCAGCTGATCATCGATGCCTGTCGCGAGGTCGGGCCGGCGCTGTTCTTCAGCCTGATGATCATCACCGTCTCGTTCCTGCCCGTGTTCGCCCTGGAGGCTCAGGAAGGTCGCCTGTTCAAGCCGCTGGCCTTCACCAAGACCTTCGCGATGGCCGGTGGCGCGCTGTTGTCGATCACGCTGGTACCGGTACTCATGCTGCTGTTCGTGCGCGGCAAGATCGTGCCCGAGCACAAGAATCCGGTGAACCGGTTCCTGGTTGCGGCCTATCGGCCGGTGATCAACGTCGTTCTGCGGCATCGCATGGCCACAATCATGTTTGCGTTGGCCGCCCTGTTTGCAAGCCTGTGGCCTGCATCGCGGCTGGGCAGCGAGTTCATGCCAACCCTCAACGAAGGCACGCTGCTGTACATGCCCGCGTCGCTTCCGGGCATGTCGGTGACCAAGGCCTCGGAGCTGCTGCAGCAGCAGGACCGGATCATCAAGGGCTTCCCGGAAGTGGAGTCGGTGTTCGGCAAGGCGGGCCGTGCCCTGACGGCCACCGATCCCGCACCGCTGGAGATGTTCGAGACCGTCATCAACCTCAAGCCCGAGGACGAATGGCGGGACGGCATGACCACCGACAAGCTCATCGCCGAGATGGACGCGGCGCTGAAGTTCCCGGGCGTCGCCAACTCCTGGACGATGCCGATCAAGGCGCGCACCGACATGCTGGCCACCGGCATCCGCACGCCCGTGGGCATCAAACTCTTCGGCACGGACCTTGAGCAACTCGACGCGCTGGCCACCGAGATCGAAGCCGTGGTGCGCGAAGTGCCGGGCACGACCAGCGCGTTCGCCGAACGCCTGACCGGCGCCTACTACCTCGACATCACCCCCGACCTTGGCAGCCTGGCCCAGTACGGCGTCACCCTGGGCGAGGTGCAGAACGTGGTGGCCGCCGCGCTGGGCGGCGAGATCGTCACCACCATCCTCCAGGGCCGCGAACGCTTCAGCGCGATCGTGCGCTATCCCCGCGAACTCCGCGACGATCCGCACCGGATAGGCAGCCAAGTCCTTGTGCCGGTGCCCGGCGGCGCCCAGGTGCCGCTGGGCGAACTGGCGCGGATTGAGGTCAGGAAGGGTGCGCCGAGCATCCGCACCGAGAACGCGATGCTGGCGGCGTACATCTACGTCGACACCCGAGAGAGCGATCTCGGCCGCTACGTGAAGGCTGCGCAGGAAGCGGTCACCGAGCAGGTGCAGTTCCCGCCTGGCTACTACGTGACCTGGAGTGGACAGTACGAATACATGCAACGTGCCGCGGAGAAGATGCGTGTCGTCGTTCCGGTGACGCTGGCGCTGATTTTCCTGCTGCTGTACCTCAACTTCCGCCGTGTCACCGAGTCGCTGATCGTGATGCTGTCGGTGCCCTTCGCACTGGTCGGTGGCATCTGGCTGATGTGGATGCTCGACTACAACACCAGCGTCGCGGTGATCGTGGGCTTCATCGCGCTGGCCGGCGTCGCCGCGGAAACTGGCGTGGTGATGCTGATCTACCTCGACCACGCACTTGAAGCGCGTGCCGCGCAGAGGCAGGCCGAAGGCCGGGCACTGGATTCACGGGACCTGCGCGAGGCCATCATCGAAGGCGCGGTCGACCGCGTGCGCCCGAAGATGATGACCGTGGTCGCGATCATGGCGGGCCTGCTGCCCATCATGTGGAGCAGCGGTACTGGCTCGGAAGTCATGCGCCGAATCGCTGCGCCGATGGTAGGTGGCATGGTGTCTTCGACCATCCTCACCCTGGTCGTGATCCCGGCGCTGTACTCGCTGATCAAGCAGCGGCAGCTGGCCAGGAAGCCGCACCCCTCCTCCGCACTACCCAAGGAGAAGTAGTGATGGGGCCGTTCAACGCAGGCAGGGACCGACGGCTCATGCAACTGTGGCCGCGAACATCCGTCCGTCCACGGCCAATTCGCGCGTTACTGGCTTCGCCCACCGCAAGGCCGGTTGACCTGTGTGCGAGACACAGGTCTAGCCTGATCAACACCTCGCCGGGAGCAAGCCGATGACGACCAAGGAAGAAGTGACGCTGCCGCTGATGACGGTCCGCCAGCTGGCACGGCAGGGCGATGTCACGGTGCATGTGGTGCGCAACTACCTGCGGCGCGGTCTGTTGCAAGCGGCCACGCATACCGAGGGCGGCTACCAGTTGTTCTCCACCTCGGAGCTCCTTCGCCTGCACTTCATTCGCACGGCGCAACACCTTGGCTTCACGCTGGGGGAAATCGAGGAAATCATCCACCACAGCCTGCTGCGACATAGTCCCTGTCCGCTTGTGCGGGACATCATTCGGCGCAGGCTCGACGACACCCGCCAACAACTGGACAGGCTGCTCGCCATGCACGGACGAATGGAGCGTGCCATCCACGCCTGGGCGGAGCTTCCGGACTCCATTCCGACTGGCGATGACGTCTGCGCATTGATCGAATCTGTTGCCGCTGCTGAAGGCGGCGGGTTCGTCAAGTCCACCCCCCGGCGACTTCTTGGACGCCGCCCCACAGAGGAGAATTTGCCATGACAGCCTCCAGTCCTGCCCCCTCAGGCTCCCGACGCTGGGTCTTCTGGATCTTCCTGGCGCTGGCCGTGTTCTATCTCGCCGTCGAGCACCGCGCCCACCTTGGGGGGACGCTTCGCTGGTTGCCCCTGGCCATCCTGCTGCTATGTCCCTTGATGCATGTGTTCATGCACAAGGGGCATGGCGGTCATGGAGGTTCCGGAAGTCATGGGCGCGACGGCAATGCCGACGACACACCCCATGGCCAGCATGAGAGCCGTAGCAAGCGGGCACTGAACGACGAAACGTCCGACACCTCGAACGGAGGGCACTGACATGCAGGCACCCGACTCCGGCTACGGTCTTTGGCTCCTCGCCGCCATCAACGCCGCGTTCTTCATCTTCTTCGCCTGGAGCTTCTACAAACCGCTGACCCGTTGGGACTGGCGTGGGTTCGGTATGTTCTCCGCCTTCGTCGTGGCCCTGTTCGCGGAAATGTATGGCTTCCCGCTGACGCTGTACGTCCTGGGCGGCTGGCTCAGCGCCAACTATCCGCAGGTGGACTGGCTGAGCCATGACGCGGGCCATCTGCTCGAGATGTGGTTCGGCTGGCGCGCCAACCCGCATTTCGGCCCATTCCACATCGCAAGCTTCGTCCTGATCGGCGGCGGCTTCTGGCTGCTGTCGGCCGCCTGGCCGGTGCTGTATCGGGCACAGCGTGAAGGCCGGCTCGCCCGCGAGGGCGTGTATGCGCGCATGCGTCACCCGCAGTACGTCGCCTTCCTGCTCGTGCTGACCGGTTTCCTGCTGCAGTGGCCCACGCTGCTCACGCTCGCCAGCTATCCAGTGCTCGTGTGGGCCTATGCCCGCCTGGCGCGTCGTGAGGAAAAAGACTGCTTGAGCCGCTTCGGCGACGACTACGTCCGCTACATGCAGGAAGTGCCGGCCTTCATCCCGCGACGCCGGCGCGGCCCCGCTCCATCCCAAGGAGAAACCCGATGACGCACGTCCACAAACCCACTGTGCGCACGCGCACCTGGCCCATCGGCGACATGGTGAGTGCCGGCTGCGCGCGCACGCTGGAGAAGGCCGTGGCCGCGCTGCCTGGAGTCAACGCCACCAGCGCGAATTTCGCTACCGCGACCCTGCAGGTGTCCTACGACCCGGCCCGCCTGTCGGCGGGCGCGGTCGCCACCGCGATCCGCGACTGCGGCTTCCAATGCAACGCGCCGATGCCCGATGCCGACCCCGCCGCAGGCGCGCACGCCCATGCTGCGCATGCCGGGCACGGACAGGAATTGGCCGCAGAGCGCCCCGCTGACGCCCACGCCGGCCACGGCGATGACGCCACGGATGCCGGGGGCCACGACGCCCATGCGGGCATGAACCACGGCAGCGATCTGCACGCCGCGGCGCGCGACATGGGCCGCCGCTTCCTGGTCGCCCTCGCCTTCGCGATCCCGGTATTCGTGTGGTCGCCCATGGGCGGGCTGATAGAGCCGCCGCCGGTGCCGTTCGGACTGCGCGAGAACGTCTGGTTGTTCCTGCTGGCGACCGGCGCCGTGCTGTATCCGGGCTGGCCATTCTTCAGCGCCGCGATCCGGTCCCTGCGACGGGGTGTGCTGGACATGGCGGTCCTGGTGCTCCTGAGCGTGGGCACAGGTTACGGTTTCAGCATCGCGTCGACGTTCTTCTTCGACGGGCCGAACTTCTACGAGGCCTCGGCCGTCCTGCTGACCTTCGTCCTGCTTGGCCACTGGCTCGAGATGCGGGCTCGCGCCGGCGCCTCGGACGCCATGAAAGCGCTGCTGAAGCTGTCCCCACCCCGCGCGGTCGTCCGGCGCGAGGGGCAGGAGCTCGACATTCCCACCGCTGAAGTGCTGGTCGGCGAGACCGTGATCGTGCGGCCCGGGGCGAAGATCCCGGTCGATGGCATCGTGACGGAAGGCAGCTCTCAGGTCGACGAATCCATGCTGACCGGCGAGTCGATGCCGGTGCGCAAGGATCCCGGAGAGTCCGTCGTCGGCGGATCGATCAACAAGAGCGGCGCATTCGCCTACACCGCCACCAAGATCGGCAGCGACACGGCACTGGCGCAGATCATCAAGCTGGTCCAGACCGCGCAGAACTCCAAGGCGCCCGCGCAGCTGCTCGCCGACCGCGCCTCGCAATGGCTGGTGCTGGCTGCGATCGTGATCGGGCTGCTGACCTTCGCGGTCTGGTTCTGGTGGCTGGGACAGCCGCTGCTGTTCGCGCTCACGCTGACGATCACCGTCTTCGTCATCGCCTGCCCCGATGCACTCGGTTTGGCCACGCCGATGGCGATCATGATCGGCACTGGCCTGGGGGCACGACACGGCATCCTCTTCAAGCATGCCGAATCGATTGAGAAGAGCGCACGCCTGGACGTGGTGATCTTCGACAAGACCGGCACCCTGACGGTCGGCGCCCCCGAGGTGGTCGACATGGCGGTCGCGCCGGGCTGGACGCAGGAGCGGTTGCTGGCCGCGGCCGCCGCGGTCGAGGCGCACTCCGAGCACCCGCTGGCGCAGGCCATCCTGAAGCGTGCCGGTCCGGTAGCCGAGCGCGCTACCGCGTTCACCAACATCGATGGCCAGGGCGCTACCGGCGTGGTTGACGGGGTGCAGGTGGTGCTGGGCAACCGGATCCTGATGGTCGAGCACGGCATCGACCTCTCGGTATTGGAAGCGGAGGCTGCGCGCCTCACCGGTGCCGGTCGCACGGTGATCTATGCCGGGGTGGGTGACCGGCTCGCAGGCTTCTTCGCGATTGCCGACGCGATCCGGGAGACCTCGCGCGCGGCCATCGACGAATTGCACCGGCGCAACATCAAGGTGGCGATGATCACCGGCGACAACCGCCCCACGGCCGAGCGCGTGGCACAGGACCTGGGAATCGACATCGTGCTGGCCGACGTGCTGCCGGGCGGCAAGGCCGATGAGGTCATCAAGCTGCAGTCGCAGGGCCTCAAGGTCGGCATGGTGGGCGACGGCATCAACGACGCACCGGCGCTCACCCAAGCCGACGTTGGGTTCGCGATCGGCGCCGGCACCGACGTCGCCATCGAGAGTGCCGACATCGTGCTCATGCACAGCGACCCTTATGACGTCGTTCGCGCGACCACCATCGCCCACGCCACTCTGCGCAAGATGCATCAGAATCTGGGCTGGGCCGTGGGCTACAACGTGCTGGCCTTTCCGCTGGCGGCCGGTGTGCTCTATCCGTTCGTGCTGTCGCCAGAAATCGCCGCGCTGTCGATGTCGGGCAGTTCGGTGATCGTCGCCCTCAACGCGTTGCTGCTCAAACGCCTTCCACTGGCGGATGCCGCCACCCCTCGCAGCCCATCTAAGGAGTCCACACCATGAATACGGTCACACACGTCGCCCATTCCAGACCCCGAGGTACCAATCGCAGCCATTGGGTCGCCGCACTGGCCCTCGCGCTCGCGTTCGCATTGCCGGGGGTCGTCTCCGCGAACGAGGGTGGGTTCCGCCACAACGTGTTGATGCGCGGCCAGGTGCTGGAAAAGCAGGACGGAACGCTTGTGGTCTGTGTCGGGCAGGCCGACGGTGCCCAGGTCGGGCAGGTGCTGGACGTGATCCGGCACAAGCGCCGTATCCGGCATTCGCGGGCCTGCGGTCCACGCTACCGCCGCGAGAACGTTGGCCAAGTGCGCATCGTCGAACTGTTCGACAGCCACTACGCGGAGGCTGAAGTGATCTCCGGGAGCCCCAAGGTCAACGACACAGTGGAGCTGATCCGCCCCTGACAGGCGCGCGGGCGATGCAGATGCGCCTCGGCCCTCGCCATGCCCTCCGCAATCACTTCCCTTCCAGGACAGGAGCCACACCATGACAGCGTCTTCCAACCCCACCCTGCAATTCCTCGGTGCCGCGGGCACCGTGACCGGCTCGCGCTACCTGGTCGAGGCCAACGGTCAGCGCGTGCTCGTGGACTGCGGCCTGTTCCAGGGCTACAAGCAATTGCGCGAGCGCAACTGGGCTCCGTTTCCCGTCGAGGCGTCATCAATCGACGCGGTGGTCCTGACCCACGCCCACCTGGACCATTCGGGCTACTTGCCCGCACTGGTCAAACAAGGGTTCCGCGGCCGGATCCACTGCACCCATGGCAGCGTGGCCCTGTGCGGCCTGCTGCTTCCCGACAGCGGACACCTGCTCGAAGAGGAGGCCAAGTACGCGGCCCGCAAGGGGTACTCCAAGCACAAGGAACCACGGCCGCTTTATACCGAGGATGACGCCCGCCGCAGCCTGAAGCAGCTCAAGGGGCATGACTATGGTCGCGACATCGAGGTCGCATCAGGCGTCACGATCCGCTTCCATCCTGCCGGCCACATCCTGGGCGCTGCCCATGTCAGCCTTGACGTCCAGGGCCAGCGCCTGCACTTCAGTGGCGACCTGGGACGGCAGCAGGAGTCGCTGATGAATCCGCCGACGCCCCTGCCCGCCTGTGACGTCCTGGTCTGCGAATCCACATATGGCAATCGGGAACACATTCCGATCGACCAAGAAGCCGAGCTGGCACCGATCATCCGCCGCGTTGCCGCCCGCGGGGGCGTGATCGTCATTCCCGCCTTTGCCATCGGCCGCGCCCAGGCGCTCATGCTGCATATCGCCCGGCTGCGTGAGCGCAAGGACATCCCTCACGTGCCGGTCTACCTCAACAGCCCGATGGCGATCAACGCGACCCGGCACTACCACGACCACCACTCCGAGCACCACGTGTCCGACGAGGACTGCCAGCGGATGTTCGACGTGGCCACCTTCGTCAACACTGTAGAAGAGTCGAAGGCACTCAACCGCCAGCGCGGGCCGATGATCATCATCTCGGCCAGCGGCATGATCACCGGCGGGCGCGTGCTGCACCACATCGAGGCGTTCGGCCCCGATGACCGCAACGCGATCCTGCTCGCGGGCTACCAGGCCGGAGGAACACGCGGTGCCGCGCTGGCGGCAGGCAAGCGCACGTTGCGCATGTTCGGCCGCGAGGTCCCCATCCGCGCCGAGGTGGTGCAGCTGGAGGGCTTCTCCGGCCACGCCGACGCCGGGGAGCTGCTGGACTGGATGCGCACCGCGCCGTCCGCGCCGCGCATGGTCTACCTCACCCACGGCGAGCCCGACGCTGCAGACATGCTGCGCGGGCGCGTGCAGCGTGAACTGGGCTGGCGTGCGCGCGTGCCGGGGCACCTGGAGCAAGTCGGATTGGAGGATGCGAGATGACCACGCAGGCCCCGGGCCACACCCGCCTGCGCGTCACCCGTGCCGGCATCGACACCTACCAGCAGCCGGTGGTCTATATGCACCGCGACTGCGAGGTCTGTCGCTCGGAAGGCTTTGCCGCGATGACGCGCGTCAGGCTGGACGTGGACGCCCGCACGCTGGTGGCGACGCTGAACGTGGTCATCGACGATCGGCTCGGCCTGGACGAGGTGGCGTTGTCGGAGGCCGCGTGGACGCTCCTCGATCCCGCGCCCGACGCCCTCGCCGGCGTCAGGCACGCGGAACCCGCGGCGTCGGCGGGCGCGCTCCGTGCCAAGGTGTTCGGCGCCCGGTTGGACGACGCGCAGTACTTCGCCCTGGTGCAGGACGTGATGGAAAGCAGGTTGTCGGACCTGGAGCTTGCAGCTTTCGTCACTGCCAGCGCGGGTGACCGCCTGGACCATGCGGAGACGACCGCGCTGACGCGAGCCATGATCTCCGTGGGCCAGCGCCTGGACTGGGGCGAAGGGCCGGTGCTGGACAAACACTGCGTAGGTGGCCTGCCGGGCAATCGCACCACCCCGATCGTGGTGGCCATCGTGGCTGCGCTGGGCTACCGCATCCCGAAGACCTCGTCGCGCGCGATCACGTCGCCCGCGGGCACCGCCGACACCATGGAAGTGATGGCGCCGGTGGCGCTCGACCTGGCGGCGATGCGCCGGGTGGTGGAGCGCGAGGGCGGCTGCATCGTGTGGGGTGGCAACGTGCGCCTGAGCCCGGCCGACGACATCCTGATCCGGGTCCAGCGCCCGCTGGATTTCGACAGCGACGGCCAACTGGTCGCCAGCGTGCTGTCGAAGAAGATAGCCGCGGGCTCCACCCACGTCCTGATCGACATGCCGGTGGGTCCGACGGCCAAGGTGCGAGGTGAGGCCGCGGCCCACAGCCTCGGCACGCGGCTTGCCCACACCGCGGGCGCGCTGGGATTGCAGTTGGGCATCCATCGCTCCGACGGCACCCAGCCGGTGGGTCGGGGAATCGGCCCGGCGCTCGAGGCGCACGACGTGCTCAAGGTGCTGCGCAACGCGGCCGATGCACCCGCCGACCTTCGCGAACGCGCACTTGCGCTGTCCGCGGCGCTGCTGGACATGGCAGCGGGCAGCAACGCCGGCACCGGACTGGAGCGCGCGCGCGGCGTGCTGGATTCCGGGGCGGCGCTGGCCAAGTTCCTGGCGATCTGCGAGGCCCAGGGAGGCTTCCGCGAACCGCCACGGGCGGCGTTCACCGCCGACGTCCCGGCGCCTGCATCGGGCCGCATCGCGGCGATCGACAACCGCAGGCTGGCCAAACTGGCCAAGCTGGCCGGCGCCCCGACATCCCCCACCGCCGGCCTCGAAACCGGTCTGCGGATCGGCGATACGGTCGAGCGCGGACAGCCCATGATGACCCTGCATGCGGAGTCGCCGGGAGAACTGGCCTACGCCCTGGAGCACGCCGCGACGCTGCAACCCTTTGTGCTTGGAGAGGTTCCATGACCCGTGTGCTGATGCCCTTCCCGGCCGATGCAGTGTTGGCCGGCACCATCAACCAGCCCCTGCAGGCGCGCATTGCACCCGTGGCCTGGCGGCACTTCCCCGATGGCGAGTCGCTGGTCACCCTGGACGACGCACTGGACGGCGCCGATGTGGCGATCCTGGCCAGCCTGCGCAACGCCGATGCCCTGGCCCTCCCGCTGCGCTTCGCCGCCCGGACCGCGCGCGAGTTCGGGGCTCGTTCGGTCGGCCTCATCGCACCCTACCTGGGGTATATGCGCCAGGACACCCGCTTCCATCGCGGCGAGGCGGTCAGTACACCGCTGTTTGCGCAATTCCTCGAAGAGGCTTTCGACTGGCTGGTGACCGTGGACCCGCACCTGCACCGCGTCGAGCGCCTGCAGTCGCTCTACCGCATTCCGACGGTCCACGTATCGGCGACGCCGGCCGTGGCCCGCTGGATCGCTGAGACCGTCCCCGACGCTGTGCTGATCGGCCCTGACAGCGAGAGCGAGCAGTGGGTAGCGGACATCGCCGCCCTGTCCGGCATGCCCTACCAGGTGCTGGCCAAGGAGCGGCACGGCGACTACGACGTGCGCGTCAGCCTGCCCGACCCGCAGGCCGTGGCGGGCCGGACCCCGGTCCTGATCGACGACATCGTGTCGTCCGGCCACACCATCCTGGAGACCCTCGCACACCTGCGCCGGTTGTCGTTGCCGCCGCCACTGCTGGTCGCCATCCATCCGGTGTTCGCCGGCGATGCCTATGCCCGCCTGCAGGAAGCAGGTCTGGCCCGCATCGTCAGTACCGACACCATTGCCCACCCGTCGAACGCGATCGCGCTCGGCGCGGACCTCGCTGACGCGGCATCGACCCTGATGTCCGCTTCGGCCGACTCCCCGGAGGACCCATGAACCTGCATCTCAACTGCTGCACCGCCGACCAGCTGTCGGCCGCCGAGCGCCAGCGGACCCTTGAACTCGCCGACGCCCACCGGCGGGCCGATCCCGCGTTTGACCATTGGGCGGCCGGCTACGGCGTGATCCGACATGACCCGCTCACCCAGCTCCGGGTCCGCCAGATGGTGCACGAGCTGGTGGCCCTGGGCCGCACGCCCGATGCCGGCACCGCCTGGCAGCGGCTCGCCGCGGCCGATCGCGTCACCAGCGCCGGCATGTGGCTGGTGGCCCACATGACCTACAGCCAGCGGGTCCGCACCGACGGCGCGACCCTCGAGGCCGATGACTTCAAGGCCACGCCCGAAGGCCACACTGGCGGGTCCCTCAACATGGTGCCGGCCTACGCCGGCTACCTGCTGATGGACGCCCTGGATGGCGTCACCCGCGCATGGATGATGGGCCAGGGGCACTGCGTGGCCGCCATCGACGCGCTGAACGTGCTGGTTGGCAACATGACCGCCCGGCACGCCGAACGTTACGACCGCTCCGACGCGGGGCTGAGCCGGTTCGTCGGCGACTTCTATGCCTACACCCTCAATCCGGACGGAACACCGGCGTCGCCCCTGGGCTCCCACGTCAATGCGCACACCGCCGGGGGCGTGATGGAAGGCGGCTATCTCGGCTTTGCCGAACTGCAGTACGTGCATGCACCGCTCAAGGACGAACGCCTGGTGGCGTTCCTCAGCGACGGTGCGTTCGAGGAACAGCGCGGCAGCGACTGGGCGCCGCGCTGGTGGCGTGCCGAGGACAGCGGGCTGGTCAGCCCGATCATCATCCTCAACGGGCGGCGCATCGAACAGCGCAGCCAGATCGCCCAGCAGGGCGGCGAGCGGTGGCTGGACCGGCACCTGCGATTGAACGGCTTTGATCCGATCGCGCTGGACGGGCGCGATCCGGCCAGCATCGCGTGGGGTATCCATGTGATGGAGTCGCGCCTGCAAGCGGGCGCCGCCGTTCCCGATGCCGACGTGCGGCTGCCCTATGGCATTGCCGAAACCGTGAAGGGCTTCGGATTCCCCGGCGCCGGGACCAACGCCTCGCACAACCTGCCCCTGCCCGGGAATCCGTCGAAGGAGGCCGAGGCACGCGCGCTCTTCAATCAAGGCGCCGCGGCGCTGTTCGTGGCCGCGTCCGAGCTCGAGGAGGCTGTTGCCGCACTCAACAGCCACGACCTCCAGCAGCGCGTGCGCGAGCGCGACCATGCGCTGGCCGATCGCCAGGTGGAACCGCCCCGCGTCCCGGCGATCGCCGACCGCGGCGCCGGCGGCGAGAGCTCGCCGATGACCGCGCTCGACGAGCAGTTCGTCGCCATCGCCGAAGCGAACCCGGGGCTGCGCGTGCGCGTGGGCAATCCTGACGAGCTGCGCAGCAACAAGCTCGATCGCACCCTGGACGCAATGAAGCACCGGGTGCACGAGCCCGAGCCCGGTGTCGCGGAATCGACCACTGGCGCGGTCATCACCGCGCTTAATGAGGAAGCCGTGGTATGCGCCGCGCTCGGCAACAAGGGCGGGCTGAACCTGGTGGTCACCTACGAGGCGTTCGCACCGAAGATGCTTGGCGCCGTGCGCCAGGAATTGATCTTCGCGCGTCACCAGGCACAGGCGGGGCGACCGCCCGGCTGGCTGGGCGTGCCTCTCGTGCTGACCTCGCACACGTGGGAGAACGCGAAGAACGAGCAGTCCCATCAGGATCCGACCATGGCCGAGGCGCTCCTGGGCGAAATGGCCGACATATCGCGCGTGGTGTTTCCCCCGGACGCCAACGGCGCCGCCGCGGCCCTCGCCCACGCCTACGCGCAACGCGGCACGGTCACCACCCTGGTCGTCCCCAAGCGACCGGTGCCGCACGAGCTGACACCGACGCAGGCGCAGGCGCTGGCCACCCAAGGTGCGCTATGCCTGGCCGGCAACCCGGCGACAGCGGCGATCCTGCTGGTCGCCACCGGTGCTTACCAATTGCAGGAAGTGCGCCACGCGCAGGTGCGCCTCGTTGAACGTGGCGTGTCGGCCGCGATCGTCTATCTCGGCGAGCCCGGCCGGTTCCGCACGCCGCGCGATCCGGACGAGGCGCGGTACGTGCACTCCGACAGCGAGGTCCATGCACTGTTCCCGGCGGAACGGCCGCGCATATTCGTCACGCATACGCGGCCCGAGCCCTTCCTGGGCGCGCTGCGCCGGCTCGACACTGGCCCGGCCACGACCGCGGCGCTCGGCTTCGTCAACCGCGGCGGCACGCTGGACGTGCCGGGACTGCTGTTCGCCAACCGCAGCACCTGGGCGCACGTGGTCGATGCGGCCGCGGGCGTCCTCGGCCAGTCCCGGGGCGGCCTGTTGTCGGAAGCGGAGCTGGCGGCAGTGGATGGTCGGGGCGATCCGGCCACGATCCTGCGTCCTGCAAGTGGGTCGACGCCATGAGTTGTCCAACCGGGAGCGCGCGTTGATGGCGGGCACGGTGCGGCGCGGAGGCCAGATTGCCTGGGCGGGACTCAAGCTCGGCGTCGCCGTGCTGCGCCTGCGCCGACGTGCACCCGACCTGCTTCCGGCATACGTCAGCACCACACTGGTGGGGTTGGGCACCACCTTCGTCAAGCTGGGCCAGGGCTTGAGCCTGCGCTGGGACCTGCTGCCGGCGCCCTATCGCGAGGCGCTGTCGCGATTGCACAGCGATGTGCCCCCCTTCCCGGCGGAGGAGGCCATGCGTATCGTCGAACAGGCGTTTGGCGCGCCGGTCGGCGAACTTTTCGCCAGCTTCGATGACAAGCCCCTGGCCGCGGCTTCAGTGGCCCAGATCCATCCAGCGCGCATGCATGATGGTCGCGATGTGGTCGTCAAGATCACCCGCCCCGGGATCCATGCCCAGGTGCAGGCGGATCTGCTGCTCCTGCGGCGCACGATGCGCGTCGCCCAGTGGATCTGGCCGCCACTGAAACGCCACCGGCCGCTCGAACTGGTGGACGAACTAGGCGCATTCCTGCGTGACGAGATCGACATGCGTCACGAGGCGCAGAACATGCGGCGCATGGCCAAGGTGCTGGATGCCCTGCCCGGCATCACCCAGCCGCACGTCGTCGAGCCGTATGCCACCCGCAACGTGCTTGTGCAGGATCGAAGCCACGGGACCCGTCTGGAGGCCGCGTACGGCACAGCGGCCGCTCCCGCACTGGCAAGGGCGCTGCTCGGTGCCTACGTGCATCAGCTCTTCGGCGCCGGCGTCTTCCATGCCGACCCGCACCCGGGGAATCTGTTCTTCTTTGACGACGGTCGCCTGTGCCTGCATGACTTTGGATCGATCGGCGTGCTCGACCCTGCATCCCGGCTCGCGCTCGGCGGCATGGTCGAGGCCATTGCGGCCGACGACGCCGAGGGCGTGCTGGATGCAGCGATCGCCATGGGCTTCTTCCCGTCGCAGGTCGACCGCCGCTCGCATGTGCGCGAGATCCACCTGATCCTGGCCGAGATGGCCAGCCGTCCGCTGGCGCAGTGGTCCATTGCCGAGGCAATCTGGCGCGTGGCACGCATTGGGCAGGGCGCTGGCTTCCGGCTTCCGGCCCACCTGCTGTCCCTGATCCGGACGCTGTTCCTGGTCGAGAACACGCTGCGGGCGCTGGATCCGAATCTGGACCTGCTGGGGACGCTGTCCGCGCAGGCGGCCGCGATCGCCGACATTGCCGAAGCCAGCCGCCCCAGCGGCAACAGGCCGCTTGCCATGCGGCTGGCCCGCACTGCGCGCCAACTGCCACAGATCGCCACCGACCTGTTGCGGCAGGCGCAACTGAGCGACGGACGACCCGCCTTCTCCGTACACCACCATGGCCTGAGTTCCACGCAGGAGGCAATCGCGCGCACGGGCAACCGGCTGGCGTTGGCCCTGGTCACCTTGGGCCTGTACGTAAGCGGTGCGCTGTTGAGCCTGCATTCCGACGGCCCGCAAGTGTTCGGTCACATGCCTTTCCTGGCTATGGTGGCTTTCGCTGCTGCGGGATTGCTCTCACTGCGGCTGGTGATGGCCATCGCCAGATCGGGACACTTGTAACAGAACACTGATCTATCTCCCCGCTGGTGCCCGGCGCATCAGTGCATCCAGGAAGGCAGACCCATGACGCAACACAATCATCATCATCAAGATCATCAGGCGCACGGCGAGCAACCGCCGCATCCCCGCACGGGTGCTGAAGGTGACGTCCATGCCGGGCACGACAAGCATGCCGGCCACAGCGTGGCGAGCTTCCGCGACAAGTTCTGGCTCACGCTGCTGCTGACCATCCCCACTCTGATCTGGAGCGGGATGATCCAGCATTGGTTCGACTACACCGCACCACAGTTCCCGGGGTCGGCGTACATCCCGGCGGTGTTCGGCACGATCGTGTACTTCTACGGCGGCTCGCCGTTCCTCCGCGGCGGATACCACGAGCTGAGAAATCGCCTGCCGGGCATGATGACGCTGATCTCGCTTGCGATCACCGTCGCCTTCCTTTACAGCGCGTTGGTCACGCTCGGCGTTGTCGAGGGCTTGGACCTGTGGTGGGAGCTGGCGACGCTGGTGGCGATCATGTTGCTCGGCCACTGGATCGAGATGCGTTCGATCAACCAGGCACAGGGCGCTCTCAAGGAACTCGCGAAGCTGCTGCCTGATATGGCGGTGCGGTTGGATGAGGCCGGTACCGCGAAGGAAGTCCCTGTCGCGGAACTGAAGCGCGGCGACCTGCTGCTCATCAGGCCCGGCGCGAGCATTCCCGCCGACGGCGTCGTGAAGGAAGGGACCAGCGCCGTCAACGAAGCGATGATCACCGGCGAGTCCAAGCCGATGGACAAGTCGACGGGCGACCGGGTGATCGCCGGCACCGTCAACGGACAGGGCTCGTTGCGTGTCGAGGTGACGGGAACCGGCGACGAGACCGCGCTCGCGGGTATCATGCGGCTCGTCGAGCAGGCCCAGACGTCGCGCTCGCGCGCCCAGGCCCTGGCGGACCGGGCGGCGTTCTACCTCACGATCATCGCCATCGTCTCCGCCGCGGTTACCGCCATTGTCTGGCCACTCCTCGGTCGACCGTGGAGCTTCACGATCGAGCGCGTAGTGACCGTGCTCGTGATCGCCTGTCCCCATGCGCTGGGTTTGGCCATCCCGCTGGTGACCGCCATCTCGACCACGATTGGCGCACGGAACGGCCTGCTCGTGCGCGATCGACGCGGCCTGGAAGAGGCCCGTTTGCTGAACACGGTCGTGTTCGACAAGACAGGCACGCTCACGCTCGGTTCGCACCGCGTCGTGAAGACCACTGCCGCCGATGGACTCACCGACGACGAGGTGCTTCGCGTGGCCGCGTCGGTCCAGCGCGACGCTGAACATCCGATCGCGCAGGCGCTGATGACCAGCGCCAAGGAACATGGCATCGACGTTCCGATGTCGCAGGACTTCGAGTCCATGCCGGGACGCGGCGTGCGCGCAGTCGTCGAGGAGCGCTCGCTTCACGTTGGCGGGCCGGGTCTGTTGAGAATGCTCGCGGTCGAACCGCCGGAGACGCTTCGGCGGGCTGCCGAATCAGCGGCAGCCGATGGTCAATCTGCAACCTACCTGGTGGAAGGCGACCGGGTGCTCGCCGTATTTGCGATCGCGGATGCCATCCGTCCCGAATCGTTCGACGCGGTCAAGCGGCTGCACGACGAAGGACTGGAGGTTGTCCTGCTGACGGGTGATTCCACGGCGGTCGCAAACGCGGTCGCGAAGGAACTCAACATCGACACCGTCTTCGCCGAGGTATTGCCCGAGGACAAGGTGGCAAAGATCGAGGAGCTGCAGGCCCAGGGCAAGCGCGTCGCGATGGTGGGTGACGGTGTCAATGACGCTCCGGCGCTGCTCACGTCCGACGTCGGCATCGCCATCGGCACAGGGACGGACGTCGCGGTCGAGGCCGGCGACGTCGTACTCGTGCGCAGCGACCCGCGCGACGTGCCAGCGATCATCGAATTGAGCAAGGCCACCTATCGCAAGATGATCCAGAACCTGTGGTGGGCCGCCGGCTACAACATCGTCGCCATCCCTCTCGCCGCTGGCGTTCTCGCCGCATGGGGGATCCTGCTGCAACCTGCGCTTGGGGCAGTGCTCATGTCGCTGAGCACCGTCGTTGTGGCAATCAATGCGCAGTTGTTGCGCCGGGCGGTGCGGTCCCCATGAACATGATTCGGGGACACCTGTGACCACGCGCCGGCTTCTTGCACTCAACGTTGGCTCGTCCACCCTCAAGGGCGCGTCCTATCTGTTCAACACTGAGGGACACGGCGCGCAGTCTCGTCTGCTCGAGCGCTCCCGGGCCGAAATTCCAGTCGGCGTGGATGCGCAGGAGCGCCTTGCCACCCTGCTCGAGGCATTGTCGGAGCCGTGGCCCAGCCCCGACGTGGTGGTGCACCGAATCGTACATGGCGGTGACCTGCACGACGCCCGCGAGCTCGACGAAACCGTGCTCGCGAAACTGGATGCATTGGTGCCGTTCGCACCCTTGCACCAGCCGGTAGCCCTCGCTTTCGCGCGTGCCGCGCGCATGCGTTGGCCGCACGCGCGCCAAGGCGTGGCCTTCGACACCGACTTCCACGCGTCGCTCGCGCCCTGGAGCCGGCGCTTGCCTGTCCCTGAAGCATGGGATGCGCTGGGCATCCGCCGCTACGGTTTCCATGGACTCGCCTTTGCCTCCGCGCTCCGCATAGTGGCCAGCCACGACGCTGGAATCCTGAAGGGCCGCGCTGTCTTCGCGCATCTGGGGGGGGGCTGCAGCGTCTGCGCCGTCGAGGGCGGCCGCAGCCGCGACACCACCATGGCGCTCACTCCGCTGGGTGGAATCCCGAGCCCTACCCGCTCCGGAGATCTCGATCCCGGCGCGTTGCTGTATCTGCTGAGGCATGAACGCCTGGATGCGCAGGCGCTTGAAAACGGCCTGTACCGCAGTGCAGGCCTTGCCGGAATCGCCGGCCATGGCGACATGCGCGTGTTGCTGACGGATCCCGGCCCGCAGGCCCAGCTTGCCGTGGAGCTCTTTGCAGTCCGGATTGCGCAGTCCATCGCGGCCATGGCCACGGCAATTGGCGGTCTCGACCATGTCGTCTTTTCCGGCGGCATCGGCCATCGCGCGCCGGTTTTGCGGGCTCGCATCGTCGCGCGACTGGCCTGGCTCGGCCTGGCGCTGGCACCTGACGTCAACGATGCTGGAGCCACGCGGATCGACCGCGGGGGCGGGCCGAGCATATGGAACGTCGCGATCGATGAGGAGCGCGAACTGGCTGAATCGGCACTCGCCTGGCTGTAGCCACGACACGCCCCAAGGGTCGGCTCCGGTGGGGAATCACTCCTCGATCCGTGACGACGTGAGCACCGCTGCGAATCCACCACCGGGGGTGCGCATGTTCGTGGTCTGGCCCTGGTACAGCCTGGCCGCGAACAACAGGACACCCGCCTCGGACGCGAAGCAGCGCACATCCGCCTTGAGGGACTGGCCCCCATGCACGATCCGCATGCTCGGTGGCGCGAAGGCCTGTGCGATGTAGGTCGCCGACGCCATAGACGCCCAAGTCCGCCGGGTCAACTTGTCGCCCCGATAACTCCCACGGCTGCCAAACCCTGCTGCAGGCTTGAAGAAATATCCGTTGCGCACTGCCCACAACGCATCCCGGTTCGCGGGCACGAGTTCGACCGTGGGCGGGATCACCTGGCCCAGCAGTGCCGTCGAACCCGCATCGACCCCGAACCCGCCGAGCAGAGCCGGGTCCCCGAGCACCGCAAGGTTGCGCTTGTCGGCAAACAGCGCGTGTGCTCGGGGATGCGGCATCAGCGCGACGTCCCCTGCCAGGTAAGCCTCACGAATGTCTGCATGCGAGGCATCCTCGAGCGCGAAATCGGTCAACCGGTTGTAGACAGTGTCGATTCGACCGTGGGCATCCTCAAGCCCGTCCGAACCAAACGACAAATCCTCGGGAGCGCTGATCACGCAGTCCACGCCATGGTCCCGAAACGCGTTCGCGTACAGCACAAACTCGGGGTAAAGGAACTGCGCTCGCGGAGTGCTGTCCACGATGGCCAGGCGCGACGGCGTGCGCCCGGATTGCTGCCGAGCATCCTCCATCCAGGCCGTGACGGCCGCATCACGCGCTTGGGCCGCGTTGGTCCAGGTGGCCCATGCTGGCGGCGCGCAAGACCGCACGGCATCGAGCAACAAGGCATTGAGGAGCAGACCGCCTGGATTGGTGTTGACCTCGATCAGCCGCGGGCCATCGACCGTCAGGTGAAAGTCCAGACCCAGGACGCCCCCCGCCGAACCCGGATCATGGGTTGCAATGTCAGGGGCCCATTGCAGGACCCGTTGGCTATATCCCGGGTTTCCTGCGACGTCGAAGACCGCCGCCGCGACTCGTCCCATGGCCTCCAACGCGGGCCGATCAACGAACAAGGCATAGGGTGAAAATAAGTGCGCGTGTACGGCGGGATCAGTCGTGAACTCCGGAAAGGCACCCCGGATCGACTCGTGCAGACGGAGGATGTCGACCACTTCGCATGCACACCGCTGGTTGAGCGGCGCGCTTTCCAGGGTGGCACAGTCGATCTCGCAGCCTGTCTGTCCAACTATTATCGGAGTCCGCGGTTCAACCACAACAGGGATTGTTCTGTTGGATCGGTGGACATGGCACTGTTCCGAACGAGCAGAACACACAGCAGTCGCCTTGATGCGGACGCAAAACCGCTCCACAGCCCGTGCACTCATAGAAGAATTGACACGCTGTGATGGGCATTGTCTCGGTCGCCCGATGGCCGCACTCCGGGCAGGTCAAGATGCTTTCCAGCTTGACGTCACTCACCGCCAGTCCGCACCTTGGCCGGGAAGCCTGCTTCCGTGACTGCACGCGCGATTCCGGCTGCATCCGTCTGGCTCGATTCGAACGTCACCGTGACTGTTTCAGCCCGGGTGTCCACCTTCACATCGGCCACGCCCGGCACCTTCTCCAGCGCCTTCCTGATGGTGATGCCGCAGGCGGGACAGGTCATGTTCTCAGCATCGAGCATCACTACGGTTGCGGGCGTCGCAAGAGCGGCACCGACCGACAGAGCAGCCACCAGGGCCAGTATCCACTTGTGCATCGCGCCTCCTACAGAATCCAGACGATGTAATAGGGAAACAGCAGCAACAGGACGATGAGGGCTGTCGCCAACCAGAGCCAACGTCGCCTGCGTCGCAGAGCGTCCGGGGCGATGCAACTGCCATCCACACCGCACCGTGCCGCCGGTCGATACAGCATCCAAAACGCCACGGCCAAGGACAGTACGGCGGCGGCGCTGAACCAGGGCCTCAAGGGATCGAGAGCTGTCAGGGTGCCGATCCAGGCGCCACTGATGCCCAGCAGGACCAGCACCAGCGGCACGACGCAGCAGACCGATGCGCCAATGGCGGCGATGCTCGCGCCAACGATGGCTGGAACAGACGATTTGGCCGGGGTTGTTTGCATCAGAGCATACTAGCCTCTGTACCTAGGTACGGAGTCAAGCCGTGCGTCCGAACACGTTTACGATCAGCCGGCTGGCGGCGGCGGCCGATGTGCACGTCGAAACCGTGCGCTACTACCAGCGGCGTAGGCTGCTGCGTCAACCCGAGCGACCCATAGGAGGCGTGCGTCGTTACGACGAAAACGATGTCAATCGGCTTCAGTTCATCCGGCGCGCTCAGATGATGGGATTCAGCCTCGACGAGATCGCTGGCCTGCTAGAGATCACAGGCGAAGGTTCTTGCGAGCAGACCCGTCAGCTGACCGAGCGAAAGCTCGTCGATGTCCGTCTACGAATCCGCGAGCTGCGACAGCTGGAGAGGGATCTCGAACAGAAAATAGCGCGGTGCGCCCAAGTGCCGGCGGGAGAGTGCTGCCCAACCCTCGATTTTCTGGAGCGGCCAATAAAGCCAGCTGCGACAGGCAGTTAGCTCACTTTCGGCCCGTTTTTACACGAATCCCTGCCGACCCTCTTACCGGTACCGCCACTGGGCAGCTCGGCATAGTCCACGTCTTCATAGCGGCCCTTCAGCTCCCAGGCACCGCCGCCGCCGCGCGTCACCGGATCGGCGACCTTCACCTTCCCCCAGGTACCGGCCTTGCCCGAGTACGACGGCAGCGCGCCCGCCAGGAACCAGCCGGCAGAAATCGCCCACGCCGCGTGGTCGCGATCGTAGCGACCGCCGGCATCGGCCCCGCGCAGGCTTCGCGTACCCCACTCGCCCGTTGCCCACGCCGGGCCGAAGAAGCCGGCCAGTTCGGCACCGTAGGCGGTGCTGCGCTCGGCGCCCAGCAGTGTGCCCGGCGTGATCCTGACCAGATCGTTGAAATGCCCCGCGATGGCCGAACTGCGCACCACGCCGCTGGCCCCGGCGGGAATCTTCTCGTGGAACGCCCATGCGCCCAGATGCAACGTGGCGCCAGCGGTGTCCAGCGGATTCCAGTGCACGCGCGTGGCCCAGGTCTGGCTGTCGTTGTCGGTGCCGGCGTTGTTGAGATCGTTGCCGGCCACCGACAGGCTGGCGTGCCAGCCCTTTCCGTACACCCGCTCGGTCAGCCCGACACCGAACAGGCCGCGCTGCGGCAGCATCAACGTGCCGACCACGTTGCGTTCCTGGAACGGCGTGTTGGAGGTGCTGCTGGAGCCATCGATACCGCGATCGTTCAAGCGGTTGCCCATCGTGAGATCGGCCGGCAGGCCGAACAGGGTGTGGTCCAGCGTGGCGTAGACCGACTTCCAGGCCACCGCGTTGTCGGCGAAGTCACCCTCCACCACCCAGCCCAGTGTGCCGTAGCGTCCCTCGGCCCCCAGGCGCACCGAACGGACCTCGGTGCCCGAAACGTTGCGATCACCGACCGCCGAACCGTCCGTACTGGAGGCATCGACGAACAGGCGGCCGCGGGGACGGAACACCGTCGTGCCGTCGGCGCTGCTGAACTCCGGTGCGCCCTTGGCCCAGGAGACCTTGGGCTGCCTGGACTGGCCGGATTCCAGTGCGGCCACCCGCGTTTCCAGCGCGGGCGCGGGCGGCGCGGATGGTGCGGCCGCGGTGCCCTGCCCACCCTCGACGGCGCGTAGGCGCGCTTCCAACTGCTGGATCTGCAGCGCCTGCTGCTGCACCAGGCGTGACAGCTCGGCCTGGCTCAATGGCGCGGGCGGGGATGAAACAGACTGGGCGTCGGCGTGGCCAGTGGCCAACAGCAGGCCGAGCGCGACCGGCAGCGCTGCCAGCGGCAGCACGGTGGAAGGGTTCATGGACTCTCTCTCTCCGGCCAGCCGGCCCCCTGGCCCGGCGCTGGCCTGTTGCGGTGGTGCGGGGGAAGATCGGGGGAGGAAGCTCGCGCCGCCGGATCGGACCGGCGGCGCGGCAGGCGGGCTCAGCCCGGCCCGGTCAGCTGGTGGCCTGTGCCTGGGCGTTGGGACGCCAGGTGATCAGCTTGTTCTCGACCACGTCCAGCAGGGCGTCGATGACCAGCACGAAGGCGGCCAGGATGATGATGCCGGCGAACACACCCACGGCATTGAAGTTGCCCTCGGCCTGCGCGATCAGGTAACCCAGGCCCGCCGAAGCGCCGAGGTACTCACCGATGATCGCGCCGACCACGGCGAAGCCGACCGAGGTGCGCAGCGAGGACAGGATCCAGCTGGCCGCTGCCGGGAAGTAGACATGGCGCAGCAGATCGCTGCGGCTTGCGCCCAGGATGCGGGCATTGGCCAGCACCACCGGATTCACCTCGCGCACGCCCTGCATGGCGTTGAAGAACGTGGTGAAGAACACCAGCGTGACCGCCAGCGCCACCTTCGACCACAGGCCCAGCCCCAGCCACAACACGAAAATCGGCGCCAGCACTACGCGCGGAATCGCGTTGAAGCCTTTGATGAAGGGATCGAGGATGCGCGCCGAACGGCGGCTCAGGCCCAGCCAGACACCGCCGGCCACGCCCAGGCCGGTGCCGATGATGTAGCCCAGCGCGGTTTCAGTAAGGGTGATGTAGACATGCTGGTAGAACGAGGTATCGGACAACCAGGTCCAGGCCTGCTGCACGATGGCCGTTGGCGAAGGGAAGAAGAACGGATCGATCACGCCCAGCGCGATACCGCCTTCCCAGCCGCCGAAAACGGCGACTACCAAGGCGAGCTGGATGAATTTGTCAGTCTTGGCGTGCATAGCTCTTCTCCACTTCGCCGCGCAGGCAGGCCCAGATGTCGCGGTACAGGTCGGTGAAACGGTCATCCAGCTTGATCTCGGCCACGTTGCGCGGACGTTCCAGATCCACGTCGAAGCTACGCACCACGCGGCTGGCCGGGCCGGAGGACAGCACCACCACGCGATCTCCCAGCGCGATCGCTTCTTCCAGGTCATGGGTGATCAGGATCACCGAGCGCCGGTCCTCCTGCCAAAGACGCAGCAGCTCGTTCTGCATCAGGTGGCGGGTGTGGATGTCCAGCGCCGAGAACGGCTCGTCCATCAGGATCACCTTCGGCTCGACGATCAGCGCCTGCGCCATCTGCACACGCTTGCGCTGGCCACCGGACAACTGGTGCGGATAGCGATGCTCGAAACCGGCCAGGCCGACCTTGGCCAGCCACGCGTTGGCCTTGGCCTTGCGTTCGGCTTCGGGCACGCCGCGGAAGCGCAGGCCCAGCTCGACGTTCTGGAAAGCTGTCTTCCACGGCAGCAGGGCGTCCTGCTGGAACAGGTAGCCGACCGACTCCTGCACGCCGCTGACCGTGCGGCCATCGATGGCCACGTCGCCCGAGGATGGCTTCAGCAGGCCCGCCACGGAATTGAGGATGGTGCTCTTGCCGCAGCCGGTGGGCCCGACGATGGCGAGGAACTCGCCGTCACCCACCTGGATGTCGACATCGCGAACGGCGGTGAACTCGCCGAAGGACATGGTCACCTTGTTGATGGCGACCATGGTCTGTGCAGGCTCCAGCTGCGGCGCGCCGTTGAGTTGGCGCACGGTGGCATTGAGGGCCATGGGGTTACCTCCGCTTACGGTTGGGCAGCCGGCGCCGCAGCGTTGGCACGCTCGACGAAGGCATTGGTGTAGGTCCTGGACAGATCGATGTTGGCCTTGGCCACATCGGTATTGAACTCACGCAGCACCTTCAACGGCGTCTCCAGGTCGGCCGGCGTGAAGCGTCCATCGCGGGTGAAGATCGCGCGCGCGTTCTCCACCGCGCGGGCATAGGTAGCGCGGTCGCCGGAGACATAGCTGTCCGGCAGCGCGGCAACGATCTCCTCGGCACTGTTGTCGGCGATGAACTTCAGCGCCATCTGTTCGGCACGGGCGATCTTCTCGGCCGCTTCGGGGCGCTTGTCCAGGAAGCTCTGGTTGGCATACATCACCGAGGTCGGGTACAGCCCGCCATAGACCTGGCGGGCGCCTTCGTCGCTGCGCGCGTCGAGGATGATCTTGCCGACCTTGCGTTCGGAAATCAGGGTGGCGGCGGGATCATAGTTGACCAGCAGGTCGATCTTGCCCTGCTCCAGCGCGGCGACCGCTGCGGCGCCCGAGCCGACGCCGATCAGCGAGATGCTGTCAGCCGGAATATCGTGCTGGGCGAGGAAGTGGCGGACGAAGAAGTCGGACGAGGAGCCCGGTGCGGTGATGCCGACCTTCTGGCCCTTGATGGACTCCGGTCGCGCAGGATCAAACGTGGCATCTTCGCGCCCCGCCATCACCAGGCCGGAATTGCGCGAGAGCAGAACAAAGGCCACCACATCCTTGCCCTTGGCCTGCATCTGGATGGTGTGGTCGTAGAAACCGACCGCCACGTCGGTGGAATTCGCCACCAGGGCCTGCAGCACCTTCGAGCCACCCTGGGCGAAGTTCTCGGTTTTTACGTCCAGGCCGACGTCCTTGAAGTAGCCCTTGGCATCGGCAATGAAGAACGGAAGATTGTTGAGGTTGTAGGAGCCGACGCTGATGCGCACGGGTGCATCGTCACCGGTGCCGGTGGATGCGCCTTCCGCGCGCCCGCTGTTGCTGCAACCGGCCGCGGCCAGACCGGCCGCGCACAGCGCGGCCATGAAGAACTGCTTGTACATCATCCCTCCCAGGAGTGAAGCATCTACGTTGTAATGGCAGGCATGCGCGTCTGCGCCGGCCCTGCCGGGTTCAGATCATGCCGCTGACGTCCATTGGCGGGCTTGGGTGGCACTGGCCGCGGCGGGCGCGGGCGAAGTCGCGTACACGCGCCCCTCGAACAGGCGGCGTGCAGTGCGGACCACGCTGGCAATCACCGGTGCGTAATCCGAGCTGCGACTGAGGCCCACCTGCAGGTCCCCGCTCGGATGTTCGAGGGTAATGCTGCCGGGAACGGACAGGCATCCGACCAAAGTGTGGGCCAGCGTGCCCGGCGTGACGGCGGCGGTGGCCAGGCCGACCGCACCGGTGATCGCCAGTGCGGTGTGGCATTGGTGCGGCATGAAGTAACGCACCTGCAGATCGCCGCCGTGTTGCGGCGCCGACAGCAGCACCGGCTTGGGAATGACCTTGTTGCCGGCGTCGGCGATGCCCATGCGGGCGCCCGCCTCGATGCGCAGCGCTTCCAGCCGGCGCATGAACGCGGCATCCGCGTTCAGTTCGGCGGGCGATGCATCACCGCGCACGCCCAGGTCTTCGGCACGCACCAGCATCATCGGCATGGCGCAGTCCACCAGGCTGACCGGCACGCCATCGATGGTTTCCCGGGCGTGGCCGCTGGGCAGCAGCTTGCCGGTGCGGGCGCCTGCGGCATCGAGGAAGGAAAGCCTGACCGGCGCGGCCGAGCCCGGTGCGCCGGCAATGCGCGTATCACCGCGGTAGACCACATGGCCGCCCGGCGTTTCCACCGTGGCGATGATCAGCTTGCCGGTGTTGACGTTGTGGATGCGCACCTTGGTCTGCGGATCCTGAGCCTGCACCAGCCCCCGCTCGATGGCGTACGGGCCCACCGCCGCCAGCATGTTGCCGCAGTTGGGGGACGTGTCCACCACCTGCTGCTCCACCCGTACCTGGGCGAACAGATAGTCCACGTCGGCGTCTGCCCGGCTGGATCGGTCGATGATGGCCACCTTGCTGGTCAGCGCGTTGCCGCCACCGATGCCATCGATCTGCAGCGGATGGCCCGACCCCATTACTTCCACCAGCAGGCGATCGCGTTCAGCAATGTCCACCGGAAGATCGCTGGCCAGGAAGAACGGGCCCTTGGATGTACCACCGCGCATGAGTACGCAGGGAATGCTGAGCAAATCGTTGGACATACGTGTGCTAGATTGATGCGTATAGGGGATGAATGACCCCTCTGTGATTCGATACTGGCATGACTCCAATTGATCTGTGAATTGCTGTTTTTTTGATGATTGATACCCAATGAGCATCAATTGCGAAATCCTGGATCTACGCGCATTCCTGCTGGTGTCGGAGACGCGCAGCTTCCACCGCGCCGCGGAGATCCTGCACGTCTCCCAGCCGGCACTCAGCCGACGGATACAGAAGCTTGAGCAGGCTGTGGGTTCGCCACTGCTGGAGCGCACCACGCGCAGCGTCAGCACCACCGCCGTCGGCGAGAACCTGCTGCCGTTGGTGCGTCGCATGCTGGAGGAATTCGATGGGTCACTGTTCTCACTGCGGGGCCGGGACGATACGCGGGGCGCTACCGTCACCATCGCCTGCCTGCCCACGGCGGCGTTCTACTTCCTGCCCAGCGTGATGGCGCGTTTCCACGAAGCGCATCCCAACGTGCGCTTCCGGATCCTGGATATCCCGGCCACCGAAGGCCTGCAGGCGGTAGAGCGTGGCGAAGTCGAGTTCGGCATCAACTTCATGGGCGCCAACGATCCGAATCTCGATTTCGACGTGCTGGCCGAAGATCCCTTCGTGCTGGCCTGCCGACGCGGTCATCCGCTGGCCCGCAAGCGCAAGGTGGAATGGGCCGATCTGGCCGAGCACCAGCTGATCACCGTGCATCGCACCAGCGGCAACCGCACGCTGCTGGATGGTGCCCTGGCGCGCGAGAACCTCAAGTTGAGCTGGCACTACGAAGTGACCCACCTGTCGACGTCACTGGGCATGGTCGAGGCCGGCATCGGCGTGTCGGTCCTGCCGAAGATGGCCACGCCGGACGGAGATCATCCGACCTTGGTGACGCGCACGATTGGCAACCCCGTGGTGTCGCGCACGATCGGGATCGTCCGTCGCCGGGGCGCCCTGCTCTCGCCTACTGCGGAACGCTTTCTGCAGATGTTGATGAGCCAGTGGCGCGGGGAGACCTGAGCATCGTTTGCTGGACAGGCCGCCCCCGGATCTGGCCGAGGGTGATGGCCGGGCATGGCTCGGCCCTACAGAGGAGCCAGCTCGCGCGCAAGGAAAGGCGCTGTCCTGCTTCCCCGTGCGCGGGCCACCTGTTGCGGCGTTCCCTTCGCCACGATGGTGCCACCCGCGCTGCCTGCGCCCGGCCCGACGTCAATCACCCAGTCCGCCTGGGCGACCGCCCGCATGTCATGCTCGATCATCACCACCGTATTTCCTGCGTCGACCAGCCGCTGCAGCTGAACCAGCAGCCTGTCCGCATCCGACGCGTGCAGGCCGGTGGTGGGTTCGTCCAGCACGTAAAGCGTGCGCCCGCGCTGGCTGCGCTGCAGCTCAGTGGCCAGCTTGATGCGCTGGGCCTCGCCGCCTGAAAGCTCCGTGGCCGGCTGGCCCAGCCTCAGGTAACCCAGGCCGATGTCCTGCAGCAGCTGCAACGGCCGGGCAATGACCTCTTCCGCCATGAAGAATGCATGCGCCTGGTCCACGGTCATCTGCAGGACCTCGGCGATGTTGCGGTCATTCCATAGCACCTTCAGCGTGGCCTCGTTGTAGCGGGCGCCGTGGCAGGTGGGGCATGGGGCATAGACGCTGGGCATGAACAGCAGTTCGACACTCACGAAACCCTCGCCTTCGCAGGTTTCGCATCGGCCCTTGGCTACGTTGAACGAGAAACGACCCGCATCGAAGCGACGACGACGTGCGGCGGGCGTCGCCGCGAACAGTTTGCGCACGTGATCGAACAGCCCGGTATAGGTGGCCAGGTTGGAGCGTGGCGTGCGGCCGATCGGCTTCTGGTCGACCTGCACGACCCGCTGGATGGCGTCCACATCACCGGCCAACTGGCCACGGGTGGTTTCCATCACCGTCGGCCCGTCGTCCGGCGACGCCTCGGCGCCATCGTCCGCGGGTTCATGCCCCAGGTGCAGCAGCATCAGCTCGGGCAAGGCCTGTGCCATCAGGCTGGACTTGCCCGACCCCGAAATGCCGGTCACCGCCGTCAGCAATCCCAGCGGCACCTGCGCGTCCACACCGTGCAGGTTGTGGCGATGGATGCCCTTCAGTTCCAGCCAGTTCGCGGCGCTTCGCTGGCGGCTGGCAGGCGCAGGCACCTGGTCGAACAGATACCGGGCCGTGCGCGAATCCTGCACCTGGCGCAGGCCATCGGGCTCGCCGCTGTAGAGCACGCGCCCTCCCCGCTCGCCGGCCTCCGGGCCCACGTCCACCAGCCACTGCGCGCGGCGCATCAGCTCCAGATCGTGCTCGACCACGAACACCGAATTTCCGCCATCACGCAGCCGGTCCAATGCGTCGTACAGCGCCTGGCTGTCGGCGGGATGCAGTCCGGCCGAAGGCTCGTCGAGCACGTACAGCACACCAAACAGCAACGAGCTGAGCTGCGTGGCCAGCCGCAGGCGCTGCAGTTCGCCGGCGGATAGCGTGGGCGTGGCGCGGTCCAGCGAGAGATAGCCCAGGCCAAGCTCGCGCAGTTGCCGTACCCGCCCCATGACTCCGCCCGCCAGCCGCTGTGCGGCCAGCCGCTTCTCTTCGGACAGGGCCGAGGTCAGGCGCACGTCGGGGGCGCCCTCGTGCGTCGCGCGGCCACTCGCGGCGCGCCGGGCACGATCGCGGGGTGTCGCATGCCTGCTGATAGGTGCACCCTTGCTGTGTGCGCCGAAATCACCTTCCGCGATGGGCTCCAGCAGATCCGCCAGTTGATCCAGGGGCAACCGCATGAACTCACCGATATCCACGCCCGCGAAGGTGACCGAGAGCGCTTCCGGCTTCAGGCGCTTTCCGTGGCAGACCGGGCACAGCTTGCCTTCCATGTAGCGGGAAACCCGTTTGCGCATCAGCGCGCTCTGAGTGTTGGCGAAGGTATGCAGCACATAGCGACGCGCGCCGGTGTATGTACCCATGTAGCTCGGCTCGAGCTTTCGCTTGAGCGCAGCCCGGGTCTCGGCAGGCGTGAAGCCTGCATAGACCGGCACGGTGGGCGTTTCCTCCGTGAACAGGATCCACTCCCGATCCTTCTTCGGCAGCTTCTTCCACGGTACGTCGATGTCGTAGCCGAGCGTGACCAGGATGTCGCGCAGGTTCTGGCCATGCCAGGCCGGCGGCCAGGAGGCGATGGCGCGCTCGCGGATGCTCAGCGACGGATCCGGCACCATCAAGGCTTCCGTCACCTCGTAGACGTGCCCCAGCCCGTGACAGGTGCTGCAGGCGCCCTGCGGGGTATTGGGCGAAAAGTCCTCGGCGTAAAGCATCGGCTGGTTGGCCGGGTATGCACCTGCACGCGAATACATCATGCGCACCAGGCTGGACAGCGTAGTGACGCTGCCCACCGATGAGCGCGCGTTGCTGGCGCCGCGCTGCTGCTGCAGGGCCACTGCGGGCGGCAACCCGTCGATGGCGTCCACATCGGGCACGCCGGCCTGGTCGATCAGACGCCGTGCATACGGCGCAACTGACTCAAAGTAGCGCCGCTGCGCCTCCGCGAAGATCGTGCCGAACGCCAGCGATGACTTGCCGGAGCCCGAAACACCGGAAAACACCACCAATGCGTTGCGCGGGATGGAGACGTCGACATTCCTGAGGTTGTGCTCGCGCGCGCCGCGCACCTCGACGCAACCGCTGGCAGCGGCGGCACATGACGATTCACCAAAGGGGGGATTGGACATCTTCGCGATCCTGCGGGCAGTGAGCGGCGCGCGTAGGGGCGCGCCCGATGGTGCATTTTCGCTGCTGCGGGGTGAATGCGAGTGATGGCGCGGTCACACCATGGTGCGCCGATACGACTGATCGAGCGTAACGGTGCGAACCAGGCGGCCGCGATTGTAGAAATGCAGCACCGGCTCACTCAACGTCACGTCAGCCGGAACCAGGTTCATGCCTTCGTAGCCGACCACGACCGGCTCCCCATCGTCCGACGGGAACAACCCGCGATGCCATCCGCATATCAGCCAGGCATCCTGACCCGATGCCTGTGGCGTTACCCGCGTTGAATTGACGGCTGGATCCGAATCGGTACAGAGATTTCGCGTGGAGGAGCATGCCGTGAACCTTTCTGGCGGCGGCAGCGGGGAATCGGCAAGCGCCGGGCCCGCAGCAAATGGGGCGATGAGCGTAATGAAAGCCTTCATGTCGCTGCACATCTAAAAGGAGCGGCCGCCGAACCGCAAACTAAGCGGCGTGCACGTGGGGCTCAACCGCAGCGGCCAGCACATCAATACCCCACGCGGAACCCGCAATCTCCTCGGGCTGGCTTCTCTTGAAGCGTGACCAGTCGGCCCTGGCAAGTCGGCCGACCAGAAGCTGGTCGGCAGGAAGCTGGTGCATCGACCAATAGGGGAACTGCCGGGTAGAGACACGCCCCCGGGCCAGCTCCACCACATCCGTGTGGCTGGTCGATTGCAGCACCCGCTCGTAGACGCTGGCCACCCCATCTTCCGGCCCTTCGAAGTACTGCACGAATCGCGTGCCGTCATGCAGCAGCACGCCTGTCACCCCTGCAAGCTTGTTGAACCTCGCAGCATCGGTGACGAGTGCTTCCAGGCGGTCAATCGAAAGGCCTTCAACGGCCTGGCTTGCGTATACAACGGCCCGGATGGGCATGGACTTCGCCTTGAATGCAGGGCCACGTCGGCACCTATTCACACTCTAGCACCCGGCGCAAGTCCGGGCCGTGATGCGTATTCTTAATTCTTCAGAATACGGTTCGCGCCTAGCAGCGCGACAGGCGGCATGATGAACGCCCCCGTACGTTCAGGGCTTTATTCATCTTCATGCGCGACATCGGACAGTTCTATGTAAACAGCGTCGAAGGAGTGGCGCGTGAGGATGGCACCCTGCTGCAGGTCACCCGGATCGATTGTTCCTGCCTGAAGTGTTCAAGGCAGTTCCGCGCCATTCCTGATCATGGCCTCGTCGACCTCAACGGCGCTGCTTCGCTCAGTTGCCCAGGCTGTGGCAACCACCAGTCCGTCAGCCGGGCGCGGCTGGAGGAGTTCGTGCTGCGTAGTGATCCATGAGCTGAAGCGCGCCGTTTCTCGACACTGTGCCAACCCTGTCGACACCTTCGCCTCGCATCTTCCCGTAGTGCACCCACAACGGCGTTCCAATGAGTCATACCGGCCTATTCAAGATCAGGGACCTCACCTACACGCCAGGCGCGGAGGGCGACCTGGCCCGTGCCCTGCAGATCGAAGCCACCTGCACGGCCTGCGGCGCAACCAGCGTCTGGGCCGAGCAGGAAATGGAGCATGTGCGAGGAGGAACCGTGCTTGCGTGCCGGACGTGCGGTACGCGCCAGGCCATCAGCAATGCGGGCCTGATCAGTACCCCGTCAGGGATACGCCACCGCCGGGGCTGAGCGGGGCGGCACCGGGCCATGCGCTGCCCGGCAGGCACGATTGATGGCCTGTCAGCGGCGGGCAACCGATGGCAGCGCCCGATGCTGTTTGATCCAGTCCAACGACTGGGCAATTCCACCGAACGGAAAGAAGTGCGGGCTGACCAACCCGTGGGCATCAGTCAAACCGCCCGCCAGACGGTCCACGAACACCTCCGGGCCCGCGCTGCCCAGCAACCGGCCGATCGAGATGCCATACCGGGACAGCATCAATGCACTGGCCCCCACCCCACACATTGCGGCGTAACGTACCAGCCGCGCGATGCTTGCCGGGCCCGGCACGCCGACCAGCACCGGAACGTGGATGCCACGGGCGCGCAGCGCGTGCAACCAGGCCAGGACGATGTCGGCATCGAAGGCGAACTGCGTGATGATCATTGGCGCCATGCCGCGCGCTTCGATGGACTGGCACTTGTGTTCCAGTACCTGCCAGCACGCGCCACTGCCCAGGACCGAATGGCCATCGGGGTGACCGCCGATGGCGACGACCTTGATACCGGCCCTCTCCAGAAGGCCGCTCTCGATGATCGAAGCGCTGTCAGCAAACGGTCCGGCGGGCGTGGCCAGGTCGCCGGCGATCACCAAGCACTGGGCGACACCTGCCTCGTTGGCGGCACGCTGCAGGAAGCGCTCAAGCACCGCACGCGACCCGATGCGCCGCGCCGAGAGATGCGGCATCGGCTCGAAGCCCAGTTCACGCACCCTGCGCGCCGCTGCCAGGCGTGCGTCGTCGTCCTCGCTGGCCAGCCAGGGAATGGAGATCGTGGTGCCACGCGGAATGCGGGTGGCTTCGGCACCCAGCGCCGGCATGGCCCTGGCGCTCACCTCCAGCGAAAAAGCATCAAGGAAGGCCTGCACCCGCGGCGACGTAGGCGCGGACATCACGCGCCCACGCCTGCATTGCTGGCCAGGGGCGAACTGTTCCGCGCCAGTTCGATGAAGGCCTGCAGATAGTCGATGCTGGTATCGGCTTCGCGCGCACCCAGATAGATCTGCTTGGGAATGCCTTTCGCACCGAGGCGCACCGGCACCACGTCCATGCGGGTGGCGTACTCTTCCACCAGCCAGCGCGGCATGGCGGCCACGCCACGACCGCTGGCCACCATCTGCATCATGATGTCGGTGGTTTCAATGGCCTTGTGCCGTCGCGGCGTGATGCCGGCCGGCAGCAGGAACTGGTTGTAGATGTCCAGGCGCTCGAACGGCACCGGATAGCTGATCAGCACTTCCTGGCCGAGCTGGCGCGGCTTCACGTAATCCACCTTGGCAAGGGCGTGGTTCCTGGCCACCACCAGCACCTGCTCGTAGTCGAACACGGGAATGAACTTGAGGCCTGGCTTCAGCAGTGGATCGGGGGTAACCAGCAGGTCGATCTCGTAGCCGAACAGCGCGCCGATGCCGCCGAACTGGAATTTCTGCTTGACGTCCACATCCACATCCGGCCACGCGGCCAGGTACGGCGAGACGATCTTCAGCAGCCACTGGTAGCAGGGATGGCATTCCATGCCGATGCGCAGCGCGCCGCGCTCGCCCTGTGCGAACTGGCCCAACCGCTCCTCGGCCAGATCCAGCTGCGGCAGCACGCGGTTGGCGACGGCCAGCAGGTATTGCCCGGCCTGGGTCAGGCGCAGGCTGCGGCCTTCGCGCAGCCATACATCAGTGCCCAGCTGCTGCTCCAGCTTCTTCATGCTGTGGCTCAGGGCCGACTGGGTCAGGTTGAGTACGCCGGCGGCCGCGGTAAGCGAGCCCTGCTGCTCGACCTGCTGCACGATGCTGAGGTGGATCCGCTCCAGCATGACGATGAATCCTGCTCATGGATAGGTGAAGTAATACCATTTTACGTCATGGAAGGGCATGGCTAGCATCGGGTCATGCTTTCACCTGCCCGCCCCCTTCGAATCGTCGCCGTGTCCGGCGGATTGCAGCGCCCCTCCAAGGCCGCCACCCTGGCCGAGCATCTGATGGGCCTGATCGGCGAGGACATCCACAGCGAGCAGCACCTGGTCGAACTGGGCGCACTGGCCCCGCAGCTGGCCGGTGCGCTCTGGCGTTCGCAGTTGCCCGACACCGTGGAACGCCAGTTGACCACCGTCGAGCAGGCCGATGTGCTGGTGGTGAGCACGCCGGTCTATCGCGGCTCGTACACAGGGCTGTTCAAGCATTTCTTCGACTTCGTCCACCAGGACGCACTGGTCGACACCCCCATCCTGCTGGCCGCGACCGGCGGCAGCGAGCGCCATTCGCTGGTGATCGACCATCAGCTGCGCCCGCTCTTCAGCTTCTTCCAGGCGCGCACCCTGCCGCTGGGCGTCTACGCCACCGACCGCGATTTCGCCGACGGTCGCGTGCACAACGACGCCCTGGTCGAGCGCGCACGGCTGGCGGTGCGGCGGGCCATGCCGCTGCTGGACCTGCCTCGCCAGCGCGCCGCCGACCTGGAAGCGGCCGCAGCACTTTGAATGCCGGATGCCCTCGCCCGCATCCGGATGTCACCCCGCACTACGGAACGCCACCCATGACGACCGACACCTTCACCTTCAGCATCACGCAGATCCCCTTCAACGAGGATTACCAGCCTGCCGACGGGACGCGCATCACCACCAATTTCGCCAACCTGGCCCGCGGCGCGTCCCGCCAGGAAAACCTGCGCAACACGATCAGCATGATCAACAACCGCTTCAACGATCTGGCGCACTGGGACAACCCCAGCGCGGATCGCTACGCGGTCGAGCTGGACATCATCTCGGTGGAGATGCACATCGGCAACAGCGATGGCGGCGATCCGTTCCCGCTGATCGAAGTGCTGCGCCCGACCATCGTCGACACCCGCACCGGCGCGCGTACCGAAGGCATCGTCGGCAACAATTTCTCGTCCTACGTGCGCGACTACGACTTCAGCGTGGTGCTGCCGGCCAGCAACGAAGGGAAGGCCACCTTTGGCATTCCGGAGGGCTTTGGCGACCTGCATGGCAAGCTGTTCAAGCATTTCCTGGAGTCCGAGGCCTACCGCGCCAACTTCAGCAAGGGGCCGGTAATCTGCATCAGCGTATCCAGCAGCAAGACCTACCACCGCACCGAGAACCACCATCCGATCCTGGGTGTGGAGTATCGCCAGGGCGAGTTCTCTCCCACTGACCAGTACTTCGACAAGATGGGCCTGCAGGTGCGCTACTTCATGCCGCCGGGCAGCGTCGCACCGCTGGCGTTCTACTTCCAGGGCGACCTGCTGGGCGACTACTCGAACCTGGAGCTGATCGGCACCATCAGCACGATGGAGGCCTTCCAGAAGATCTACCGCCCGGAGATCTACAACGCCAATTCCGTGGCCGGCAAGGTCTACCAGCCCAGCCTGAAGCACCAGGATTACTCCTCCACCCGCATCGTCTACGACCGCGAAGAGCGCAGCCAGCTGGCGGTCAAGCAGGGCCGGTTCACCGAAGAACACTTCATCAAGCCGTACCGCGCCGTGCTTGAGCAGTGGGCTGCCCGCTGATCCATTGATTCCCCATTCGCCCCCAGGAAACCAGACGCAATGTCGACGAAGAAACTGCTTCCCACCTCCACCGCAGGCAGCCTGCCCAAGCCCTCCTGGCTGGCCGAGCCCGAGAAGCTCTGGTCACCCTGGAAGCTGCAGGACGACGGCCTGACTGAAGGCAAGCAGGATGCACTGCGCCTGTCCCTGCAGGAGCAGCAGCACGCCGGCATCGACATCGTCAGCGACGGCGAACAGACCCGGCAGCACTTCGTCACCACTTTCATCGAGCACCTCAGCGGTGTCGATTTCGAGAAGCGCGAAACGGTCCGCATCCGCAACCGCTACGATGCCAGCGTGCCGACCGTGGTCGGCGCCGTGAGCCGTCCGAAGCCGGTGTTCGTCGAGGATGCGAAGTTCCTGCGCCGCCAGACCACGCAGCCGATCAAGTGGGCCCTGCCCGGCCCGATGACCATGATCGATACGCTGTACGACGCGCACTACAAGAGCCGCGAAAAGCTGGCCTGGGAGTTCGCGAAGATCCTCAACGAGGAAGCGAAGGAGCTGGAAGCCGCTGGCGTCGACATCATCCAGTTCGATGAGCCGGCCTTCAACGTGTTCTTCGACGAAGTGAACGACTGGGGCGTGGCCGCGCTGGAGCGTGCGGTTGAGGGCCTGAAGTGCCAGACGGCGGTGCACATCTGCTACGGCTATGGCATCAAGGCCAACACCGACTGGAAGCAGACACTGGGCTCGGAATGGCGGCAGTATGAAGAATCGTTCCCCAAGCTGCAGACCTCAAGCATCGACATCATCTCGCTGGAATGCCAGAACTCGCACGTACCGATCGACCTGATCGAACTGGTGCGCGGCAAGACGGTGATGGTGGGCGCCATCGACGTAGCCTCCAATACGGTGGAAACGCCGGAAGACGTGGCCAACACCCTGCGCAGGGCGCTGCAGTTCGTGGATGCCGACAAGCTCTACCCGAGCACCAACTGCGGCATGGCGCCGCTTGCGCGGGAAGTGGCACGCGGCAAGCTGCGCGCGCTCAGCGAAGGGGCCAGGATCGTGCGTGAGGAGCTTTCGGCGTAATCCTGGCTGGGGAGGTGTTCCCGTTTCGGTGCGGCCAGGATGGATTCTGGCCGGGTACAGACCAGGTTCCACCTCGTCCCTGCACCTCGGGTCTGGCGGCCATCACGCGCGGCCGTGGCGCCAGCGCTTCCTTGATCCGCCCCATCTCGCTTGCGCCGGCCTCGGCCAGGCGCCGGGCCTGCTGCCGCTGCTTCCGCGTCAGTGGCGGCGCGGACACGGCGCCCGATTCGGGCGCGCTCTGCACCAGTCGGGCGACGGCGTCACGCAGTGGCAGTTGTGGGCAGAGCCGCGCCGCGCACCAGCGCTCGGCGTAGCGCTTCGCCTGGCGGGCGCTGGCGACGGACACGACCTTGCTCTGTGACATCCTGCGTGCGTCCAGTTTCAGGCGGAACCCGAGCACGGCATGCGGCACGATACTGGCCACCGAACGGCCGTTCCACCACAGATCCCAGCGCTCACCGCTCTGCACCCAGCCGGACGGCCGGGTGACGATCATGAAATCTGGACGGTGAAATGATGAGCCCATGATGGGAAGCATACGAACGCCCGTCGCACCGGCTGAGATCAGGGCAACGCCCCCCCTGCACTGCTACGCCTCCACGAAAAGCAATCAATGTGACGCGTCACGGCTGATGCTTTCGATCCAGTCGATGTAGCGCGATACGCGAACGTTGTAGACCACCTGGCCATAGAACCCCGCCTCGAACGCATGCTCTGGAACCGCAGTGATCCACGAACCAAGCCCCACCAGCTGCGGCGTTCCGTGATCATCAATCACCAGCGGACCGCCGCTGTCACCGTTGCCGAGAACCCCCTCCAGCGGCAGGGCCTGCGGTGGCGGATCGAACCGGTACCAGAGATACCGTTCGTTGCCGCCGGTAATCGCGTTGAATGCCCGCCGCAGGGTCGTGCGATGCGGGCCGCCCGGCACCAGCCCTACGACGCCATTGCCGGTAGCCCCCTTTCCTATCAGGGCCGCGATCTGCGCGACTTCGGCAGCACCGCGATAGAGCGCTACGGGCTGTACATCCTTTACAGCAGTCGCAAGCCTGATCAGTGCGATGTCATCCGATGCTGCCAGGAACGCGTGGATCCTGGAGGGATTTCCTGTCGCCAGCGCCTCCTTGCCCAGGGCCTCCGGCATTCTTCTGAAACCGGGATGCACGAAGACGCGCTCGACCGCATAGGCGCGTCCATTGATGGAGATGGATTCTTCCATCCCTTCCATGGGTGCCGCATGCGCTGCGGTCAGTACCCAGCGCGGGGCGATGAGAACGCCATGTCCTTCACCCGGCATGTCAGCCAGCGCCGGGAAGACAGAGGCATCGATCTGATACCGGGCGTCGTCAACGTCATCACGGATGACCACGGCACCGGCAGTGAACGGGAGCGCAGCAAGCGCCAGGAAAAGCCAGCGGTTCATGGGGTCGTCATCCCTGCGGTCGATCGCTATAGCCTAGCCGAGGGCATTGCCGCGGCGCAGACCATGCGACCAACGATGATATCCAGCGACGAACGCCAGGAATGCGAGCGCAAAGCCCTGCGGCCGACAGCCGCCGGGGCCGAGCAGTCTGTCCAGATCGGTTCCAGGCTTGTCCGACACGTCGTCCTGCGAAGCCACATTGGTGCACGGACCGGGCCGCGTGGGCCCGAGCCTCAGCGGGCGGTTCAACGCGCCGCGATTCTCCCGACCAGGGTATCGATCGCCGCCTCCATGGCACGCGCGGTCCGGTCGCCGCTCTGGTTGGTGATCACGAAGATGCCCAGATCGTGCTCAGGCATGATGTAGATGTAGCACTGCGAGCGTGGAACGCCACCGTGGTGGGCGTAATAGACACCCTTCTGGCGATCGCCAGCGACGATGTTCCAGAAATAGCCGATGCTGAACTCGTCGTCGAATCTGGCCAGAGTGCGATGCGATTCCTGCACCACCGGGCCGTTGGCCAGCTGGAACTGAAGGTATTTCACCATGTCGGGCACTGTTGCCTTGACGTTGCCGGAAGCGCCCCATGGCAACTGTGGCATCGGCGAGGTCGGCACCGGATTGTCGCTGTGGTAGCCGATGGCAAGACGGTCTTTTTCCGCATTCCCCAGCTTGATCCCGATGCTGGTCATTGCTGCGGCGTCGCTGAAGAAGCCACGCAGCAATGACGTGTAGTCGGTCTTGTAGACGCCTTCCAGAATGTGGGCCGTCAGCTCCGTCCCAGCACTGGAGTAGGCGTACTCTTTCCCGGGCATCCGTGGGATCCGCACGGCGTGCAGATCCCGCAGGAAATCCGGCTTGCCGTAATGCGCATAGAGGGCACTGAGTTCACCGGGCACGCGGTGATCGGTGAAGTCCTCCAACACGGTGTTCGCCCGCTCCGGCAGCATGTTCGGCAGGCCACTGGTGTGTGACAGCAGGTGACGGACCCGTATGGGCTGGCCCTGGTACTGCAGGTTCGGATAGTCGCCCTGCAGGTAGCTGCGAACGTCATCCTCCAGGCCCACCCTGCCCTCAAGCACCGCACGGGCCATCAACGTGCCCGCCAGGGTCTTGCTCAGCGAGCCGATCTCATACAGCGTTGCGTCGGTCGGAACATCGGGCTTGCCGGCTACCATCTCGCCGCGGTGACGGATGAAGGTCTTGCCCCGGTACACCACGCCGATGGAGGCCGAGTGCAGCAAAGGCTGTTCAATCAGGGCATGGGCCGCCTCGTCGACCGCCGCCCCCACATCGTTCGGCGGTGCCTTCCTGCCCTCGCAGCCGACGGCAAGGAGCACTGCGGATAGCACGACGGCATTGAGCCATTGCCGGTTTCGGGCAGTCGTTGACATGGATTCCATGCGCCGGCGCTTGAAGGTCGTGGGAACGGGCGCTCACGATAATCGATTGCCATGAGCGGCTGAAGGTGCCATCCGGCACCTCCAGTCGCGCCCCTCCCTGGAAGGCCCCCTGCCCCCCGTCAGCACTGGTAGTCCTTCAGGAACAACCAGGTGATCAGCGTGGCGTCCGGCCCCTTCGGGTCGGTGAATGGCAGGCCCGACTGGCTGCCGCTCCAGGCATGCCCCATGCCCTGCACCACGTAGTGCTGGACCAGCGTCCTGCCACCGTAGGCGTAGGTGTCGACGGTATACCCGCGGCCGCCCGGCACCTGTCCGTGATAGGTGCTGGTCGGCACGTACTTCACCGAGTCGTTGTCCAGGCCGTCGTCGGCCAGGTCATTGGTCTGCAGGAACTGGCGCACGGCCTGCTGGCCGTTCACCGGATTGACGGTGAGATCGGCGCTGCCATGGAACACCAGCACCGGCAGCGGTCGCGGCGACGGCGAACCGAGCACTGCCACGCCAGGCGGCCATTGCTGTCCGGCGAATAGATGCTGCCGGCCAGCAGTGCGTAGGCGCTGCCGGAAATCGTGGTCGCGCCCTTGAACATGCCACCGGAGTGGATGGCGCCGGCAGCGAACACATCCGAATAGCAGGCCAGCATGATCGAGGTCATCGCACCACCTGCCGAAATGCCGGTGACATAGACTCGGCGCGGATCCACGCTGTAGTCCGCTTTCACCTTGTCCACGATGCCGGCCAGGATCGAGGCTTCGCCGCTGTCGCGGGCCTGGTTGATCGGCAGCTGCCAGTTCCAGCAGCGGGCCGGATTGGAGGTGACGTTCTGCCGGGGGTAGACCACGATGAACCCTTCGGTGTCGGCCACATCATTGAAGCCTGACGCCTCCCCCATCAGGTTGGGCCCGTTGACGCAGCCGTGCAGCACCAGCAGCAACGGTAGCGGCTGCTGGTCGTCGTAGCCCGCCGGCACCCACACCTGGTACTCGCGGGCGCCGAACAGATTGCCGTACAGGCCAATGTCCCAATGCCCGGCCGGGCCTGCGGCAAGGGCACTGCCCGCCATCGCCAGCCAACTGCACAGCACCAGCAGTACAACCTTGATCGAATCGATTCCGGATTTCATGGCCAGATCCTCATGCGTGAGTCGTGGATGAAGGGGTACCGGGACGCGCTTCCGGCTGGGGGCGCGCCCAGTATCCGCATCCAGCGGCCGCTGCCGACTGGACCTAGGTCCACTCGCCGCTGCGTGATGACACCGCTAGCCTTGGCTGCAGGATGGCAATGGGCCATCTGCAAGCAGCTGCCTGGGGGAGGACCGAATGAAACGGAATTGCCTGAGTCTCATGATCGGCGCATTGCTGGCCTCCGGGCCGGTACTGGCACAGGAAACGCCCCAGGCCACGCCGACGGCGGCCAGGACTGCATCACCCACCAACCTGGACAGCATCAAGGTCACCGCGCGCAAGCGCGAGGAAACCCTGCAGGAGGTCCCGGTAGCGGTTACCGCATTTACCTCCGAAGCGCTGGGCAAGATGAATGTCCAGGACATCAGCGACCTGGATGCGCAGGTGCCCAACCTGACCATCTACGCCGCCCGCGGTGCCAGCAGCACGGTCACCGCCTACATCCGTGGCATCGGCCAGTCCGACCCCACCTGGGGCGCCGATCCGGGCGTGGGCATCTACCTGGATGACGTCTACATCGCGCGCCCGCAGGGTGCGCTGCTGGATGTGTTCGATGTCTCGCGCATCGAGGTGCTGCGCGGCCCGCAGGGCACGCTCTACGGCAAGAACACCATCGGCGGCGCGATCAAGTACATCTCGCGCGGCCTGCCGACCCAGACCGAGGGCTTCGCCCAGGTCACCGTGGGCAACTACAGCCAGTTGGATGCCAAGGCAGCCATCGGCGGTCCGATCGGCGGTGCTGACAGCGGCCTGCGCGCCCGCGTGGCGGTGGCCAGCATGAACCACGACGGGTTTGGCGAGAACACTTTCAACGGCCAGCCGGTCAGTGACAAGCAGATCAACGCGGCACGCCTGAACCTGGGCGCGTATGCGGGCGACGACTTCGACGTGCAGTTCGCACTGGACTGGATCGACGATCAGTCCGGCATGCGCGGCTCGAAGATGCTGGCACCCAATCCGTTCCTGCGCGCCTACCCGCCGATGGACAGCCGCTATGACATCCGCTCGGGCATGCGCAACCTCAACAACGTGGAGAGCAAGGGCGCCTCGGCCACGGTGAACTGGCGGCCGAACGAAGACATCGCGCTGAAATACGTGGTCGCCAAGCGTGAATCGGACAGCGAGGCCAACATCGACTTCGATACCGCCCCGGTCAAGCTCGCCGACGTGGGTGGCACCTACCACGACGACCAGGTCAGCAACGAAGTGCAGTTGAACTACGATGCCGGCGGCCGGGTGCGCGGTGTGGTCGGCCTGTACCAGTTCAGTGGCGAGGCTGGCGGGCAGATCCAGAACAACTACTTCAGTGCCCAGTTCGCCGACAACCAGGGCAAGGTGCTGACCGACAGCATCGCGCTGTATGCGGACTGGACCTTCGACCTGACCCGCAGACTGAAGCTCGATGTCGGCGCCCGCTACACCGACGAGGACAAGCGCGCGATCGTGCTCAACCGCCTCTACGCCGACCCGGGCTTCAGCCGGCCGGTGGCGGTGACCGCCGATTTCGACAAGAAGACCAATTTCAGGAACGTCTCGCCCAAGGTCTCGCTGGACTACCAGATCACTCCGGACATCATGGTCTATGGCCTGGCGACGCGTGGCTTCAAGTCCGGCGGCTACAACATCCGCGCCAACGCGGTGGCGGTACCGCGCTCGGCGGAGCCGTTCGATGACGAGACCGTGGACAGCTATGAGGTCGGCAGCAAGATGGCCTTTCTCGACCAGCGCCTGTTCCTGAACCTGTCAGCGTTCTACAACAAGTACAAGGACATCCAGCTGTCGGTGTTCACCGGCCTGGATACCAATGGCGATGGCATCGATGATTCCTTCTTCGGCGATTTCACCAATGCCGGCGCCGGTACCGTCAAAGGCCTGGAGGTCGAGTATCAGTACCTGCCCAGCCAGCACTGGCTGATTTCCGGCAACCTGGCGTGGCTGGATACCAGATACGACGAGTACATCGACCGCGGCATCAACGTGGCCAGGCAGATGAAGTTCACCAATGCGCCGGAATTCTCCGGTGCGTTCAACGTGGAATACCGCACCGACCTGGCCAACGGCAGCAACCTGTCGGCACGGGTGAGCTACAGCTACCAGAGCGAAGTGTGGCCGACCACCGACCTCAGCCCGGTGATCCGCCAGCAGGATTACGGGCTGGTCAATGCCGGCGTCATCTGGCGCCTGGATGATGCGTGGACCTTCTCGTTGCAGGGCACCAACCTGGCCGACAAGGAATACCGCACTACTGGCTACAACATTCCTGCAGTCGGCACGCTGATTGGCTTCTATGGCCCGCCGCGCCAATATGCCCTCAGCGTCCGTTACGATTTCTAGCGCATCCGTTACGATCTTCAGGAAGCTTCTGCATGACGCAGTCTTACGACGACCTGTACTGGAACAGCGACGATGGCCTGCGCCTGCACGCGCGCGACCATGCAGCGGATGCCCGGCAGGCGCCCCGCGGCACCGTGGTCTGCATTCCCGGCCTGACCCGCAATGGTGCCGATTTCGACGCACTGGCCGAAACACTCACCGCCGAGGGATGGCGCGTGATCGCCGTCGACCTGCGTGGCCGCGCCGGTTCAGAACGTGCGCATGATCCGTCCAGCTACAACCCGCGCACCTACGCAGATGACATGGTCGCGCTGCTGCGCGCGCAGAACATCGACAAGGCGGTGTTCGTCGGCACCTCACTGGGCGTGCTGGTGACCATCACCCTCGCTTCGCGCGCGCCCGAGCGGGTCGCGGGCGCGGTGCTCAACGATGCCGGCCCCAGGGTGCCGCGTGAGGCGCTGGCACGGATCGGCAAGTACGCCGGCAAGCCGGTACCGCCGATGGACCTGGTGCAGGCCACGGCCTACGTGGAATCCATCGGCAAGGCCGCGTTCCCGCGCTTCAGCACCGACGACTGGCGGCAGATGGCCGTGCGCACCTTCCGCCCGCGCAGCGATGGCCTGCTGGAACTGGACTACGACCCAGCAGTGATCCGCACCACCCGGCCATGGCTGCTGTGGCTGTTGCGTCCGCTGCTGTGGCGTGCGGTTCGTGGGCTGACCGCACGGGTGCCGGTGCTGGTGGTGCGCGGCGCGCTGTCCGATATTCTGCCGGCCGATGTGGCGCGGCAGATGGCGGCCACCTCGGAAAGTGCCCGTCTGGTGGAAGTGCCCGATGTCGGCCACGCGCCGATGCTGTCCGAGCCAGAGGCACGTGACGCGATCCTTGCCTTGCTGGAGCGTGTGGTGTGAGTGCGGACAGCGACCTGCCTCCCGCCCTGCAGGCGGTGCAGCAGTGGGCCGCCAGTGAGCGGCTGAGTGGCCTGACCTGCCTGGACCAGGCGCGCATCGATGCCTTTGCCGACGCCACCGGCGACCACAACTGGATCCATGTCGATCCAGCGCGGGCGCAGGCGCAGATGCCGGGCGGGCGTACCATCGCACACGGCTTCCTGCTGCTCTCGCTGACGGTGGAGGACGATGTGGCCGCCCTGGCCGGCTTCCCCGGCATCGCCCATGTGCTCAACTACGGCTTGAACAAGGTCCGCTTCCTGGCGCCGGTGCCGAGCGGGTCCGAGGTGCGGGTACGCTCGCAGCTGGTGTCACTGGATGCGCGCCAGCCCGGCCAGTGGCTGCTGATCCAGCGCAAGGCCGTCGAGCGGGTCGCCGATGGCGAGCTGGCACTGGTCGCTGAGCAGCTGTCACTGATCGTGATCACGCCCTAGCACCACCCCGCCCGATTCTCTCCCTACACTGGAGCGATGTTGACGCCCTCCATCGTCCTCTTCGCCTGCATTGCATGGACCGCACTGCTGTTTGGCGTGGCGCTGTGGGGCGAGCGCCGGGGGCACCGGCTTTCGAAGGCATGGCCGCTCATCTATGCACTGTCGCTGGCCGTGCACTGCACCGCGTGGACCTACTACGGTGCGGCCTCGCAGGGGCGGCAATGGGGTTTCCCCATTCCACCAACCCTGGCCGGCATGGCGCTGATCTTCGCGTTCGGCCTGCCGTTCCTGCTCCGTCTCGGGCGGCTGGCCAAGCAGCACAACAGTGCCACCATCGCCGATCTGGTCGTTGCACGACTGCGTGCCGATCGCGGCCTCGGCTTCACCATCACCCTGGTGGCGCTGTTCGGCATCATCCCGTACATCGCACTGCAGCTGAAAGCCGTCAGCCAGGGGCTGGGCACCCTGCTGGGTGATGGGTTCGCGCCTGCCGGTGCGAAGCTGGACATGTCGTTCTGGTTCGCGCTGACGATGGCCGCGTTCACCCTGCTGTTCGGTGCACGCAAGGCCTCGGCCACCGAGCCCAACCGAGGCATCGTGGTCGCGCTGGGCCTGGAGTCCGTACTGAAGCTGGTGGCGCTGCTGGCCATTGGCCTGTATGCGGCGTTGTCCGTGCACAAAGCCGGCACACCGCTGCTGGAGAAGATGGCGCAGCTGCCACCACCGGCCATCGTGCCGGACTATCTCACCATGGTCGCGCTGGGGGCGATCTCCGCGTTCACCCTGCCGCACCAGTTCCATGTCGGCGTGGTCGAGCTTCGCCAGACATCGGACCTGAAGACGGCACGCTGGATGTTCCCGGTCTACCTGCTGCTGATCGGCCTGCCGTCGGTGCCGATGGCATTGGCCGGCGCTGCGCAGCTGCCGGCCTCGGTATCGCCCGACCTGTACGTGCTGGCGCTGCCGCAGGCCGCTGGCCATCATCTGCTGGCGCTGCTGGCCTATCTGGGCAGCCTGAGTGCGGCCACCGGCATGATGATCCTGTCCGGGCTGACGCTGTCGATCATGCTGGGCAACCATGGCTTCGGTTCGCGCCTGCTCGGCGGCATCGAGGGCGGCGTGGCCAACGCTGACCTGCGACCGCGCGTGCTGGCGTTCCGCCGTGCCGGCATCCTCGCCGTGTTCCTGATGGCGTGGCTGTACAGCAGGGCGATGAGCGACACCGAGGCACTCAGTGATTTCGGCCTGATGTCCTTCACCGCCCTCTCGCAGCTGGCACCGGCGGTGCTGCTGGCGGTGTATCGCCCACGTACGCCCTCCCCGGCCATCATCGCCGGCATCGTGCTGGGCTCATTGGCCTGGCTGTGGCTGGTACTGCTGCCGATGGTGATCCCGGCCGCGACGCCGTCGGTCGGCGCCGACGGGCTGCATTGGTTGTCGGTGGTCTCGCTGCGCGTGCAGCCGGGCCATATCGCCATCAGCATGGGGGCCAGCCTGGCAGTCAACCTGCTGACCGTGGCCCTGGTGTCGCGGGCCGTGCGTCCGTCATTGCCACGGCGGCGGGATGCGGTGGCTGCGGCGTCCCTGCGCAGGACCGCCGGACGCTTCCTTGGCCAAGAGCGTGCGCGCCAGCTGCTGGAAGGCCACGCCGGGCAGATGCTGGATGACGACCGGGTCACCGCCGTCGAGCGCGAGCTGACGGCCGTGGTCGGCGCAGGCATGGCACGGCTGCTGGTGGAGGCCGCCCGTGAGGGCGGCACTGCGCCATTGGATGCAGTGACCCGCGCGGTCGGCGAAGCGACCCAGGTGCTGCGCTTCAATCAGCGCCTGCTGGAGGCGGCGCTGGAGAACATGAGCCAGGGCATCAGCGTGGTCGACGCGCAGCTGCAGCTGGTGGCCTGGAACAGTCGCTACGCCGCGCTGTTCAAGTTTCCGCCGGAGCTGCTGCAGGTGGGGCAGCCGGTGGTCAATCTCACCGCTTGGGCCCTGGGGGAACTGAAGATCGGCGACGCCCCCGGCGACACGCCCACCAAGGCATTGCAGCGCCGCGTCGCGCATATGCGCCGTGGCACGCCCCACCTTTCCGAACGGATCTTCCCCGATGACACCATCGTTGAGATACGCGGCAACCCGATGCCGGGCGGTGGCTATGTCGCCACCTTCACCGATGTCACTGCATTCCGCCGCACGGAAGATGCGCTCAAGCGCAGCAATGAAACCCTGGAACGCCGAGTGCAGGACCGCACTGCCCGTCTGGAACAAGCAGTGCACGAAGCCGAGCGTGCGAACGTGGCCAAGACCCGCTTCCTGACCGCCGTCGGCCACGATCTGATCCAGCCACTGCATGCGGCGCAGCTGCTGACCGAGGCGATGTCGCAGCACATCGAATCCGAGTTCCTCGACAGTTTCCTGCGGCAGATCCGCGGCGCACTGGATTCCACCGATGACCTGTTGTCCGGCCTGCTCGATATATCGCGACTGGAAGCCGGTGGGCTGGTGGCCGATCCGCGCCCGTTCGCGCTGTCGACGGTCTTGGATCCGCTTGCGCAGGAGTTCGCGGTGCTGGCGGCGGCGCGCGGGCTGCAGTTCCGCCACGTGCGGAGCCAGGCCTGGGTGCATAGCGATCCCCTGCTGCTGCGCCGGGTGCTGCAGAACTTCCTGGCCAATGCCATTCGCTACACCCGCCACGGCGGTGTGTTGCTGGGTGTGCGCCGCCAGGGGCAGGCACTGATGATCGTCGTGCATGACACAGGCCCCGGCATTGCTCCGGAGCAGCAGGCGGTGGTGTTCGAGGAGTTCCACCGGGTCGATCGCAGCAACGGCCAGGGGCTGGGACTGGGCTTGACCATCGCCCACCGCATCGCCGATCTGCTGCATGCACCCTTGCACCTGCGCAGCGTGCCCGGGCACGGCTCGGCCTTCTCGATCAGCGTGCAACGCGCAGCACCGCCTGTGGCCCCGCGCAGTTCGGCACCGACGGGTGGCAGCAACGCCCTCAAGGGTTTCCGCGTACTGGCAGTGGACAATGACCCGGACGCGCTGGAGGCGATGCGGCAACTGCTGCGTTCCTGGGGCTGCGACGTCATCGCGGCAGGCAGCGCCGATGCCATCGGGCCCTCAGCGCACGAGGCGGCGCTGTGGCTGTTCGACTATCACCTGGATGACGGCGATACCGGTGTTGCGCTGTGGCAGCGGCTGGCGGACATGCATGGACCGCGACCGACGGTGATCCTCAGTGCGGATACCGGCAGCGATACACGCGAGGCGGTGCGCGGCGCTGGGCTGTCCCTGCTCAACAAGCCGTTCAAGCCGTTGGCGCTGCGCTGGGCGATCAACCACCTGCTGGCGGCCACTGCCACGCGCTGACCGTTCAGGGCTCGGGCAGCTCTTCGATCTGCCGCGACGGATCGGCCAACCCCATTTCGTGCAGCACGCGGATGGCCTGCGCACGGTTGCGCACGCCCAGCCGCTCCATGATGCGTGTCATGTGCGCCTTGACCGTGCGCAGCTGTACGCCCAGCCGGTCGGCAATCTGCTTGTTGAGCAGGCCCTCGGCCACCAGCCCCAGCACTTTGTATTGATGTGCGGACAGGCTGGCCAGGCGTGCGGCCAGGTCGGCATCCCTGCTGAACGGCGCTACCCGCGCCACCGGCTCGCGCAGCAGCGCCGGGATCCAGCGTTCGCCCTCCAGCACGGACTGCAGCGCGGACTGCAGCTCGTTCAAACCCGAGCTCTTGGGCAGGTAGCCCGCGGCGCCGAGGTCGATGGCGCGCCGGATCACCTGCGGCTCCTCGTTGGCGGAGACGATGATGATCGCCAGGCCCGGCTGCAGCGCACGAATGGTCGCCAGCCCGGCCAGCCCATGGTTGCCCGGCATGTGCAGGTCCAGCAGCATCAGGTCGATCGACTGGTTCTCGATCGCCTCCAGCACGCTGTCCAGTGAATCCGCCTCGCTGATCTGCAGATCGGCGACCGCCTCTTCCGCCGCGCGATGCAGTGCCGCACGGAACAAGGGGTGATCGTCGGCGATGAGCAGGGTTGGCATGTCCTGGCGAGATTATCAAATCGGCTGCGCGCGGGAACAGGTACCTAGGTACGCTGGTACAGCAGGAAGGGCTTGATAGTGTGGTGCGGAGAAGGCCGGCGACCGCAACGCCGCCCACGAGGAAATGCCATGTCATCCGCCCCCACTCCCGATGCCCATGCCTATCCACTGCTGATCAAGCAGCTGCTGCTGATGCCGCTGGCGGTGAGTCCTGAACAGGAAGTCGTCTATGGCGATAGGGTCCGATTCGATTACCGCACCCTGCAGGCGCGCATCGGCCAGCTGGCCGGCCTGTTGACCTCGTTGGGCGTCGGCCACGGCGACACGGTGGCGGTGATGGACTGGGACAGCAACCGCTACCTGGAGGCCTACTTCGCGGTTCCGATGATCGGTGCGGTGCTGATGATGGTGAATGTGCGCCTGGCCCCCGAGCAGATCGCGTACACGCTGAACCACAGCGGCGCGCGGGTGATCCTGGCCAACCGCGAGTTCCTGCCGCTGCTGGACGCCATCGACGAGCAGCTGCCGGACCTGCGCACGCGCATCCTGCTGGACGATGCCGGTGGCCCGCTGCCGCCAGGCTTCGCCACCGAGTACGAAGCGGGGTTGCGCGGTGCCACGCCGGTCGGCCGCTTCCCGGACTTCGACGAGAATGCCCGTGCCACGGTGTTCTACACCACCGGAACCACCGGATTGCCCAAGGGGGTCTATTTCAGCCACCGGCAGCTGGTGCTGCATTCGCTGGCGGCGATGGCCGCGCTCGGCGGCGCACCTCGCCAGGGCCGCCTGCATCGTGACGATGTCTACATGCCCATCACCCCGATGTTCCATGTGCACGCGTGGGGCCTGCCCTACGTGGCTACCGCGATGGGCATCAGGCAGGTCTATCCGGGGCGCTACCTGCCTGCGAAACTGCTGGCGTTGATCGCCCGCGAAAAGGTGACCTTCTCGCACTGCGTGCCAACCATCCTGCACATGCTGCTGGAGCACCCGGACGCCGCGCAGACCGACCTGGAGGGCTGGAAGGTGATCATCGGCGGTGCCGCGCTGCCCCGTGCCCTGGCGCAGCGCGCACTGGCGCGGGGCATCGACATCTTCGGCGGCTATGGCATGTCCGAGACCTGCCCTCTGCTCACCATCGCCCAGATCGACGTGGACAGCGTGACCGATGCCGACGAGGTGCTGTCACTGCGCACCAAGGCCGGCATTCCGGTGCCGCTGGTGGACCTGCGCATCGTCGACCCGGACATGGGCGATGTCGTCCACGATGGCGTCGCCACCGGTGAGGTGGTGGCGCGCGCCCCCTGGCTGACCCAGGGCTACCTGCACGATCCCGAGGCTTCGGCAACGCTGTGGGCGGGCGGCTACCTGCACACCGGCGACATCGGCAACATCGACGAAGCTGGCTACCTGCGTGTCACCGACCGCATCAAGGACGTGATCAAGACCGGGGGCGAATGGATCTCCTCGCTCGCGCTGGAAGACATCATCGCACTGCACCCGGCGGTCAGCGAGGTCGCGGTGATCGGTATCGCCGACACGAAATGGGGCGAGCGGCCATTGCCACTGGTGGTCAGGAAGCCGGGAAGCCATGTGGCCGAAGCGGAGATCATCGAACTGGTCGCGGCGCGCAGCCGTTCCGGAGACATCTCACGCTATGCGATCCCGGAGCGCGTGAGCTTCGTGGATGCAATCGAGCGGACCAGCGTGGGCAAGATCAACAAGAAGAAGCTGCGCGGGCTGCATGATCCGGTCCTTGGCACCGGCGGGCGATGACGGCCTCTGCCGGCACCGCTCAACCGCGCGACGACCCACCCTGCAGCAGCTGGACCCAGCTCTGGAATCCCTCCAGGAAGCGCTGCAGGCGCTTGCGCGTCGCCGCGTCGAAATCTTCCGCGTCATCGTCGTAGGCGGCCGCTGCTTCGGCCACATAGAGCTGTGGCGAGGCCATGGTCAATGCGCCCATGGCGGTCAGTGTATGGCGCAGCTGCGACTGTGCCAGTTTGGTGCCCCAGCGGCCCGGCGTAGCGCCGATGATCGCCACCGGCTTGGCCGAAAGTACCGTGCGGTACTCGGCATCGTCGCGGGACAGCCAATCGAGCGTGTTCTTGAGTACGCCGGGCAGTGACTGGCTGTACTCCGGCGTGGCGATCAGCACGCCGTCAGCGGCCGCAATCGCCGCGCGCAGGCGCTTGACCCCGGCAGGGCCGGCCGGGTCGGCGGCTTCCAGGTCTTCGTCGAACAGCGGAATATCGGCGATGGTGTCATGCACGGTCAGCAGCAGGCCCGCAGGCGCGGCGCCTGCTGCTGCCCTGACCAGGCGCCGGTTGTAACTGTTGCTGCGCAGGCTGCCGGCAAACGCCAGGATGTTCAGCGGTGGAGGGGTGTCGGACATGCGGGATTCCTCGGATGCGTCGGTGCGGGGTCACGGGACAGACACCGACAGCACGGGTGGGCCAGGGCCAGACTGGATCTGCAGAGGATCACGGTTCCGGCGGTGTAGTGCCTTCGTCCTTGCTGCTCCCTTTTCCAGGGCGAACAGGGCGCGGCGGGGCAATCCAGCACGTGCCACTGCCCGCGTTGCGGCCCCTGTCCTGCCACATCGTACGCCTACTGCACGGGCTGGCTGGCTTCAGTGATGGACACAGGTCGTGCCATGCTGTCGAACGTATTGACCTTCCAGATGTAGCGTACGCCATCCTGCTCGATGACCTTCTGCAGCAACGGTATCTGCTTGGCTGCGATGATTCCGCTGGCACGCTGATATGCCGGTCGCCCGGCCAATGCCGGATAGCTGCCGGAAGCGTCAAGCTGATAGCTGAGGGTGGTGGCGCGGCCCGGCTGGACCGAGGAAAGCAGATAGCCTTCGTCCACATTGAATCGATTGCCAAAGGTGTGCCGGGTGGTGACGCCCTCTGCATCCTTGACGTCCACCCACTTCGTGGCCGGCGAATTGGCCTGGCACAGTTCCTTGCTGCCGTCGGCATAGCACCCGTTGGCCGGGCCGTAACTGTAGGCCCACGTATAAGGCTGGTCGATGCCCGGCCCGGTGACTGTCCTGGAAACCAGCGACCACGTGTAGTACCTGGCGGGCGTGTATTCGATCGAGTCGAGGAACCCGCTACCGGTGCTGTCGGCCATATTGCAGCCATAACGCGCCCACGAGCGGCCATGCAGCGTCGGCTCGAAGCGATACTTCGCCACTGCACCACTGGGATGGCGGATCGAACCGGAATGGCCGTAGGTCACCACACCCGGATTCCGGCAGAAACCCCGCTCTGCGGGAACGGCACCGGCACCCATGGTGCCTACGTTGAACCCCGTAGTCTGCCAGTAGGACTGGTCCGGGAAGGTGACCTTGTAGCCACCCACCACCGTACCGTAGGTCCACGTCCTCCCACCCGCACGGACCGCGCTCACTTCGCTTGGCAGCGTGCTGGGCGATCCAGCCGTCCACTCGAGATCGACGGTGCGGCCATCGTTGGCTGCGATGCGCAGCAACTGCCGTGGATTTGCCGGATCCCACGTGTAGGTCACCGAATTTCCAAACCGGTCTCGGGCACTGGTCGGAAGAATATGGAACTCCTGCCGGAAAAGAACGAACTCGAACTCCGTAACCGAGCCGAAGTTTCCCCGCGAGTATCCCTTCTTGATCAATGGCGGTCCGCTGCCAAGGCTGGCCATATGATTGAGCGTGTAGGTGATGCCGGCAGGCGTCGTGACTTCGAAGCCCTCACCTGCCCCATCGTCCATGGCGACGCAGCGGATGACATTGCCGCTCTTGGTTCGCATCGGGTACGCATGCCCTGTACTCGGCACCGGCCATTCGTTGCTTTGCGCGAGCAGATCCTCGTCACCGGTCTCTGGCAGGTAGAGCTGCGTTCCATGCCAGAACTCGTCGGAGTTGAAGTACTCGGTGAATGTCCCTGGCCCGGTCGGCGTCTGTGCCTTCACCGTGACGATCTCGGTTGGAGGCGGGGTGAACTTCGAACAGCGGTTGAGCGGCTCGGCCACCACGTAATTCTTCCATCCACCCTGGGTGCTGAACGTCCCATGCACCCTGGGCAGGGCCAGGTCCCACACCCCGAACATGCCCAATCCCTGCCGGCCCTGCGCACCTGCCACCAAGCGCCGCTTGATGCCCACCTCCAGCGCACTGTTGCCCGGCAGGTCGACGTCGGTCTGCAGGAATTCCACCGAGCCGGTAAACAGCCCGATCCTTTCCCCGAACATGTCACCGGTATCCAACTGCAGAATCTGCCCGCGGGCATTCAGCGCCGCCGCGTAATCCTCCATCACCGTCGAGCCGCGGTTGGCGCTCGACGCAGGCAGGGCCGTCATACACAGCAGCGCAGCTGCCGCGATCCTTGCGTACATGGTGTCCCCCTCGTCGACGAAGCAGAGCTTACTTCGCGCTCGTCGGCACCGGCAAGGATGATTCCCCGCACGTCACAGCGTCCTGACCCGCCCCGGCGGCCCTGGAAACGCCGTTACTCAGATACGCGTCGTGGCCATGAACCGTTCGCGGTCCTGCTGCGTGCGGCGGCGGATCTCCTCCAGCGCCTGGCTTTCGGTCGCCTGCAGCATGGCTTCGAACAGACGCTGGAAATGATGGCGCATGGCATTGCGCGCGGCCACCGGATCGCGTGCGCGCAGTGCTTCGAAGATGGCCATGTGTTCGTCGGCACGGCTGGCGCCATCATCATGGCAGACCCGCGAATAGACCTCGGTCACCCGCGGCAGTTCGCTGCGCATGCGCCAGATCTGCTGCACGAAGTACTCCACCACCGGATTGCCTGAGAGGCGGGCAATGGTCAGATGGAAACGGCGATCGTACTCGCCGGCTTCCGCGTCGCTCAGGTCGCGACGGCACAGCGCTTCGGCCAGCACCCGCAGTTCGGCGATGCCGGCATCGTCCAGATTGCTTGCCGCCAGAGCGGCGGCCTCGGCCTCGAATACCGCGCGGGCAGCGGTGAGGTCGAAGGCGCTGACATCCGGCAGCCCGCCGGACGCCTGCGTCGGGCGCGGCTTCACATGCACGCCCGATCCGATGCGGATCGCAATCCAGCCCTGTGCTTCCAGTGCAATCTCGGCTTCGCGGATGGTGACCCGGCTGACACCGAACCGTTCGGCCAGTTCACGCTCGCCCGGCAGCCGCGAGCCTGGCGGAAATTCGCCGTCCTCGATCAGCTTGCGGAGCTTGGCAGCGATGGTCTGGTAAAGGCGGTTGGCGGACATGCGGCTGACCCTTGGCGATTCCTTCCCGGTCCCTGCCCTGCCACCGCGGCCGGCAAGGGTCCGGTTGGAGCGACGGCGCGACCGCTGGCCACGCCGCCCTGTTCAGAACTTGTATCGTACACCGAAATACGCACGCCGCCCGTAGGTCACCACTTCGCGGAAGTTCCCATAAAGCGGCTGGTAGGCCACGCGCGGCTCGTTGGTCAGGTTCATCATCTCCAGCGACAGCGACAACTGCTTGTTCACCCGGTAGCGCAGGCGCAGGTCCACGCTGGTGTTGTCATCGTAGTAGCGGTTCTGCTGCGCGGTATTGCCGGTGAAGTCCTGGTAGTAGTGCGAGCGGAACTTGCCGATGGCCTGGATGTTGAAACGTCCGACGTCCCAGTAGATCGAACCTGACAGGACGTGCCGCGAGAAGCCACTGAGACCCGCCGGCGGCACGATCGCCGGAAGGATCGTGCCGTCACTGGCCAGCTGCTCGCCCAGTCGCGAGTCCTGGGTCCGGTAGTCGGCATCGGCGTAGTTGTAACTGACCTTGAAGCCCAGTCCGTCGAACGGCTTGGGCAGGTACGACAGTCGATGGGTGGCGGTCAGCTCGAAGCCGGTCAGCGTGCTGTCCTCGTCGGTGGTTACCTGCTGGCGTACCGGCACGGTCACGCTCTGGCCGTCGATGGTGTAGGTCTCCGGCACCAGCGCAGTGGCGGTGCCGCCGTTGAACTGCTTCCAGTACACCGCGCCGGCCAGCATCGTGTCCGGGTTCGGGTACCACTCCAGTGACAGGTCGCCGTTCCAGGACATCAGCGGCTGCGCGGCGGGGTTGCCGCTGGCGCTGATGTCATCCAGCGCGTCGGCCAGATTGCCGTAGGTGGCATCACTGCTCACGTTGATGGTGCGCCCGGCACCCAGCGCGGCGATGTCCGGTCGCGACATCGCGCGGTATGCACCGACCCGCAGCAACACGTCCGGGCGCAGTGCGAAGACCGCGTTGAGGCTAGGCAGCAGCTTGTCGTTGCCCGCCTTGAACACCTGCGTGCTGTACGCACCGGTGGGTTGCAGGCGGATCGTGCCGTCACCATTGTCCTCGATACGCAGCCCGGTACGCACGCCTTCGGAGCGAACATCGGTCTTGACCCAGCGCAGGCCGAGGTTGCCGGTCACCGGCAAGCCGAACAGGCTGCTGCTGAACTCCCCCATCAGATAGAGCGCGCGTGTCTTCTCGGTGATATCGACATTGTTCGGATCCTGGAAACCCGGATCCAACCCACTGTCGAGGCTGCCACGGAACGACTGGTACAGGCAGTTCGGATCGAAGTACGCCCACGAGGAGATCGTGTTGCCGCTGGCGGCATCCATGAAGTCATCCTGTGGGAACGGCGCGCGGCAGGCCTGGTTGGCGGCGATGATCTTCGCCTTGTCGGCCGCCACGCGCTGGTCGTAATCGCTTACCAGGGTGTTGTCGCGCAGGCGGTAGTCCGCCTGGCTGGCACGCACGCCACCCTTGATACGGGTGAAGAAACCGGACTCGGGCATGAAGCTGGCGTCGAAGCGGCCGGCCTTGATCCTGTGGTCGTTCTCCGTTGCGCTGGAGGTGACGCGCGCCGCGCCGGTGTAGGCGTCCCAGTTGTTGGGGTCGAAGTTCGGCGCCAGCGCGACACTGGGCACTTCGCCGTGCCAGTCCCAGTCATAGTCCACGTAGCCGGTGGCACCACTGCTGATGCCCGGCACGATGGCATTGTTGACGTCGCGCTGGTTGGCACGAAGGCGGGTCATGCGCTCGCTGTCGAGGCGATTGGTGTGCGAGTACGAAAGATCGGTGGACAGTTCCCAGGCCGGGGTCGGTCGCAGGATCAGGTTCAGGCCACCCCCGGTGTACTCCTCGCCACGCCAGTAGCGGTTTGAGGTGGAATCAATCGAGGTGCTGCCATGCAGGTGGCGCACGATGCCGTCCTCGTCCACCTCGCGCCGGGTGATGCCACGGCGGGCGTTGGACAGGCTCAGGTCGCTGCGGTTCTCGTACCAGTTGCGCTCGGTGTGTTCGAAGTCGAGGTTCACTTCAACCACGTCATTGGGCCGCCACTGCAATGCGGCGAACTCGCTCTGCCGGTCGTTACGCTCCTGCTTGAGCCGGTAGATGCGGCTGCTTGGCACAAGGTAGTACGGCGCGCCGTTGGCGATGGCCTTCGCGGACACTTCATTGCAGTTGGCATTGCCCACGTTCTGCGTGCCATCGCAGGCATACCAGGTGGAACCGCTGGTGATGCTCTCTTCCGGGTCGGTGCCGTCCAGGCGCTGGAAGCCCAGCGAGATGCCCAGCTTCTGCCCGTTGCCGAACTCGAACTGGTCGATGTAGCTGGCGGTGCCGCGATGGCCGATGCCGTCGTCGTCGCGGTACTTCTTGTCATACTCGGCCCAGCTGCCGCGCAGGTCCAGCTGCGCCGCACGCTTGCCGTACTCCAGTGGGCGCACTGTTTCCAGGCCGATAGTGCCAGCCACGCCGCCTTCGATGATGTCGGCGCGCTGGGTCTTGTAGATGGCCACCGTATTGATCAGCTCGGCGGGGAACATGTTGAAGTTCACCGAGCGGTCGCCGCTGCCGTTGGTGATCTCGCGGCCATTGAAGTTGGTGCTGCTGAGGAAGGCGCCCAGGCCACGGATGGAGATTTCCGAGGCGCCGGTCTTGTCGCGGGTCGAAGCGGCGCCGGTCAGGGTCTCGATCGCATCGGCCAGCGAGGGCGCCGGCAGGTCGCCGATGTCATCGGCCGAGAGCACGTCGGCAATGACCGTGTCATCGCGCTTCCTGTTGATCGAACTCTGCATCGATTCGCGGATGCCGGTGACCTGCACCTGGTCCAGCGTGGTGGGATCCTGCCCTGCCGCGTCCTTGCCGGATTGCGCCTGGGCCGTGGGCAGCCCCGCCAGCACGGCGAGCAGCGCCACGATCAGGGGTGTGGGGGACAACGAGATGCTGTGCACTGCTCCGGCGGGTCGCCGCATGGTTTCCTCCTCCCAAAGGATCGCCTGCATGCCAGGCGTGGGACGCAGCTTCGGCACGGCGACATGAAAATGTCAACCAATTGGTATGCGATTGTTCAAATGCCTTTGATCCATACCACTTGATCGCAATTTAATGTGCTCATGCAGCATGACTTTGCGCGAAAGCTGGCTTACAACAGACCCGAAAGTGGTATGCAGGCCCACCCTGAAACGACGGCCCGGCCGTCCCTGGAAGGATTTCATGCGCATTCACTCGCTGGCGCGTCACCGATCCAATGATTCATGGCTGTTTTGCCTGACCACTGGCCTGGCAATGTGCCTGACCACTTCAGCAGCGAGTGCAGCCAGCTGGCTCGTCCACGATGTCGCGGAGTTCACTACCGCCGCCTCGGCGCTGCAGCCTGGCGATGAGATCGTGCTGGCTGACGGCACCTGGACCGATGCCCGGCTGCTGCTTAAGGGTCAGGGCACGGCAGCCGCACCGATCGTGCTGCGCGCGCAGACCGCCGGCAAGGTCGTCCTCAGCGGGCGCTCGGACCTGCGCCTGGCCGGGAGCTACCTGCAGGTGTCCAACCTGGTGTTCCGCAACGGCTATGCGCCGGGTGATGCGGTGGTGGCGTTCCGCGAGTCGAGCAAGGCCGTCGCCAGCAACAGCCGCGTCACCGGCCTGGTGATCGATGACTACGCCAACCCGGATGCCAGCGACCAGGACTACTGGGTATCGCTGTATGGCAGCAACAACCGGTTGGATCACAGCCAGCTGCGCGGCAAGACCAACGCCGGGCCGACCGTGGTGGTGGTGCGCGATGCCACCCAGGGCCTGGACAACCAGCACCGTATCGACCACAACTGGTTCGGGCCGCGCCCGGCGCTGGGCGTCAACGGGGGCGAAACGATCCGCGTCGGCACCAGCGACAGCTCACTGAGCGATTCCAACAGCACGGTGGAGAACAACTGGTTCGAAGGCTGCGACGGCGAGACCGAGATCATCAGCAACAAGTCCGGCGGCAACACCTACCGCGGCAACGTGTTCTACCGTTCGGCCGGCGCGTTGACCCTGCGCCATGGCAACGGCAACCGGGTGATCGACAACGTCTTCCTCGGCGATGACAAGGCCGGCACCGGCGGCGTACGCATCATCAACGCCGACCAGACCGTCAGCAACAACTACTTCGAGCGGCTGGCCGGGTCCAGCAACCGTTCGGCGTTGGCGGTGATGGATGCGCAGGCCAGTCCTCCGCTGTCCGGCTATGCGCCGGTGGTGAATGCCACGATCAATCGCAACACCTTCGTGGACGTGGCGAAGATCAGTTTCGGCGTCGGCCACGATGAAGCCAAAGGCATCGTGGTCGCCGCCAGCAGCAGCCGCTTCACCGGCAACCTGATCGTCAACCGCAACAGCAGCAACCCGCCAACTGCCGCCAGTTCGCTGACCGGCATCGACTTCAGCGGCAACGTGCAGTCGCCGGCAGCCAGCACCGTGTTCCCGGGTGGCGTAGAAGGCCGTGGCGTCAGCCTGCAGCAGGCTGCCAGCGGATTGTGGGTGGCCACGCCTGCCCTGCCCGCCGTGGGCGCCGATCCTGCCCTAGCGATGACCGCGCGCGAGGCGACCGGCGTCGCCTGGTATCCCAAGGTGGGCGAAGTTGCCCTGTCACGCACCCGCAATGGAGTTGATCGATGAGGTTGCAGCCGCTGTTCGTTTCCCTGGCCCTGGCCGCCCCCTTCGCCCTGCTGCCGACCGCGTCGCTGCTCGCAGCGCCCGCTGCCGCTGCGCGGCAGGCCGACACCGCGCCGGTGCTGGTCACCGCTGCGCACTGGCAGCAGATGGCCAGCGAAGGCCGCCGCTACCCGTGGTTCGCCAAGGAGCAGGCGCGCACCGAGGCAACACTGAAGAAGATGATGAAGGCCGGCATCGACGTGCCGGTGCCCAGGGACAAGGGCGGCGGGCGCACCCATGAACAGCACAAGCGCAACTACCAGGCACTGTTGGCGGCGGGCACGCTGTACCGGTTGACCGGCGACAGGACCTACGTGGATTACGCGCGCGACATGCTGCTGCAGTATGCCGAGCTGTACCCGACGCTCGGCCCGCACCCGGAAGGCAGGGGCCAGATTCCCGGCCGCGTGTTCTGGCAGGTGCTCAACGATTCGGTATGGCTGGTCAACGCCATTCAGGGCTATGACGCGATCCGTGACGCGCTGTCCGCCGAGGACCGCGACACCATCGAATCGAAGGTGTTCCGGCCGATGGCCGAGTTCCTCGTCAGCGAACCGAAGAACTACGACCAGATCCATAACCACGCCACGTGGGCGGTGGCCGCCACCGGCATGACCGGCTACGTGCTGCGCGACCAGGAACTGGTGGAGAAGTCCCTGCGCGGCAGCCAGAAGGACGACAAGTTCGGCTTCCTGCGGCAGATCGACCTGCTGTTCTCGCCCGATGGCTACTACGAGGAAGGCCCCTACTACCAGCGCTATGCACTGGCGCCGTTCCTGCTGTTCGCCAGCGCCATCGAACGCAATGAGCCGCAGCGGAAGATCTTCGCGCGTCGCGATGGCGTGTTGCTGAAGGCGGTGGATGTGCTGGTGCAGTCCAGCTATGGCGGCCTGTTCTTCCCGATCAACGATGCGATTCTGGACAAGGGCATCGACACCGAAGAGCTGGTGGCCGGCATCGGCATCGCCTATGCGCGCACCGGTGATGACCGCCTGTTGTCGGTGGCCCAGCAGCAGAAGCGCCTGCTGTTGTCACCCGAAGGCCTGCAGGTGGCGCAGGCACTGGCCGCCAACAAGGCCAAGCCCTTCGACTACCGCCCGATGCTGCTGCGCGATGGCCCCGACGGCGACCGCGGCGGCCTGGCGATTCTGCGCATGAACGGCGAACGCGGCCAGGCACTGGTGCAGAAGGACACGATGCAGGGCATGGGCCACGGCCACTTCGACAAGCTCAACTGGCTGTTCTACGACAACGGCAACCCGGTGGTGACCGATTACGGCGCCGCCCGCTTCCTCAACGTGGAAGCCAAGCGCGGTGGCATCTACCTGGCCGAGAACCGCAGTTGGGCCAAGCAGACCGTGGCCCACAACACCCTGGTGGTGGACGAGCAGAGCCACTTCAACGGCGACTGGAAGCGTGGCGAGGCGCATGCCCCGCAGGTGCGCTTCTTCCAGGCCGATGCCGATACCCAGATTGCCTCGGCAACGATGCGCGATGCCTATCCCGGCGTGGCGTTCACCCGCACCCAGGCGCTGCTGCGCCACCCCGACCTGGGCCTGCCGGTGGTGCTGGACCTGCTGCAGGTGCACGGCGACAAGGCCGCGCGCTACGACCTGCCGCTGCACTTCAACGGCCACATCGTCACCACCGGCTTCGAGGCCGAGCACTTCCCCAGCCAGCGCCCGGTGCTGGGCAAGGACAACGGCTACCAGCACCTGTGGCTGGATGCACGCAGCAAACCCGGCAGCGAGCCGCGGTCGCTGGCGTGGCTGCTGGACGGGCGCTTCTACACCTACCGCTTCGGCAGCAGTGCGCCGGCGCAGGCGCTGCTGGTGGAAAGCGGCGCGAACGATCCGGAATTCAACCTGCGCCGTGAGCCTGCCCTGCTGCAGCGCGTGGACGGCCACAAGGACGTCACCTTCTTCAGCGTGCTGGAGCCGCATGGCGAGTACAACGGCACCGCCGAGTACGTGCACGGCGCCGACAGCCGCATCAGGGAGATCGTGCGTACCCGCGGCAGCGATGCCGAGGTGATCGAGCTGCGCCTGGCCAGCGGTGCACGCATCGCCCTGGGCGTGGCCGACGACAGCAGCGCCAAGGGCGAGCACAGCGTGACCGTCGACGGCCACGTCTACCGCTGGAACGGCAGCCATGCGCGCCTGGACCGCAGCAAGGGTGACGGCAAATGAACGGCCCTGCGGTGGTGGCCAAGCTGAGCAAGGTGCCGGTGCGTTCAGCCGTGCGCTGGCTGATCGTGGGCCTGATTGCCGTGGCCACGGTCATCAACTACATCGACCGCAACGCACTGGCGGTGATGTGGCCGGAAATCGCCAGGGAAGTGGGCGCGACCAAGGATGACTACGCCCTGCTGGTGACGGTGTTCATGCTGTTCTACGCCGCCGGCCAGTTCCTGTTCGGCCGCCTGTTCGACATGATCGGCACGCGCCTGGGTTTCGCCCTGTCGATCAGCGTGTGGTCGATCTCCATCGCCCTGCACTCGATCACCCATTCGATGCTGTCCTTCAGCCTGGTGCGGGCGATGCTGGGCATCAGCGAAGCAGGCGCGTGGCCGGGCGCGGTGAAGGCCAATGCCGAGTGGTTCCCGGCGCGCGAGCGCGCACTGGCGCAAGGCGTGTTCAACGCCGGCGCGTCGATCGGCGCGATCGTTTCCGCGCCGGCCATCGCCGGCCTGTACCTGTGGCTGGGCTGGCGCGGTACCTTCGTGCTGGTCGGTGCCATAGGTTTCCTGTGGCTGCTGCCGTGGCTGTTTGTCTACCGCGCCGGGCCGGACAAGCATCCGTGGGTGAGCGATGCCGAGCGCCGGCTGATTCAGGAAGACCAGGCCGGGCAACAGGCGGTGGTGGCGCCGAAGGCCAGCGTTCGTGAGCTGCTGGCCCACCGGCAGAGCTGGGGCATGCTCGCCTGCCGCTTCCTGCTGGACCCGATCTGGTGGCTGTTCGTGTCCTGGCTGCCGATCTACCTGGCTGAAACCTTCGGCTTCGACATCAAGCAGATCGGCCTGTTCGCCTGGGTGCCGTTTGTCGGCGCGATGCTGGGCAGCCTCAGCGGCGGCTGGCTCTCCGGGCGCCTGATCCGCGCCGGGCACAGCGTGGACCGCGCCCGCAAGCTGTCCATAACGCTGGGCTGCGTGGTCATGGCTCCTGCCCTGCTGGGTGCCGTGCTGGCCAACCATCCGCTGCTGGCGGTGCTGGCGATCGCTGCGGTGCTGTTCGGCTTCCAGGTGGCCATCGGCAACATCCAGACCCTTCCCGGCGATCTGTTCGACGGCCGCTCGGTGGGCACGCTGGCGGGCCTGGGTGGCCTGGCCGCCGTGGCCGGCACCTTGATCACCACCTGGCTGGTGCCGGTGCTGACCCGCCACTCCTATGCCCCGATCTTCATCCTCGTTGCCGCCCTGGTGCCGCTGTCGCTGGCCGCGCTGTGGTGGTGGACCGGACCTATCCACAAGCTCGACCGCCGCGGCGGTTGAGCCCACGCTTTTCATTCCCCCGCAAATCAAGGAGTTTTCCGCATGTCGTTCCAGGACAAGGTGGCCATTGTCACCGGCGGTGGCCGCGATATCGGCCGCGCCGTTTCGATCAAGCTGGCTGCCGCCGGTGCACGCGTCTGCATCAACTACGCCAATGATGAGGCCAGTGCCCAGGAAACGCTGGCACGGATCCAGGCGGCCGGTGGCCAGGCCATCGTGCATCGCGCCGACGTCACCGATGCCACGGCCGTCGCCGGCCTGGTCGCTGCGGCACAGGCCGCGTTCGGCGAGCGCATCGACCTGCTGGTGAACGTGGCCGGTGGCATGGTGCAGCGCCGGCCGCTGGCCGACATCGACCCGGTGTTCTTCCACACCGTGATGGACCTGAACCTGACCTCGACCTACCTCACCACCCACGCGGTGGTGCCGCACATGCGCGAAGGCGCGGCCATCGTCAACTTCGCCTCGCAGGCAGGCCGTGATGGCGGCGGCCCGGGCGCATCGATCTACGCCACCGCCAAGGCGGCAGTGATGACCTTCACCCGTGCCATGGCCAAGGAGCTGGGACCGAAGGGAATCCGCGTGAACGCGCTGTGCTGCGGCATGATCGCCACCCGCTTCCACGACGAATTCACCAAGCCGGAAGTACGCACAGCCGTTGCCGGCGCCACCCCGTTGCGCCGCCAGGGCGCGCCGGACGAAGCCGCCGACGCTGCGGTGTTCCTGGCCTCGGATGCGGCGGCGTTCATCACCGGCGCGAATCTGGACGTCAACGGCGGCACCTACTTCTCCTGACACCTGACCGGACTCCTGCCCATGCAGCGCTGGACACTTCTGTTTTCATTGACGCTCTGCTCCGCCATGACGGCGCCCGCCGTGTGGGCCGCACCCGTGTGGGTCACTGCCTGGACGGCCGCGCCCGCGCCCGACCGCAAGGACGGAACGTCCGATGCGCCGGTACAGTTCGCCGCACAGACCGTGCGCCAGGACATGCGTATCGGCAGCCGTGGCGATGCGCTGCGGCTGCGCATCAGCAACGAGCTCGGCACGGCGCCCTTGCGGGTCGAGGACCTGCGTGTGGGAGTGAAGAACGGCAAGGCCGCACCGCAGCCGGTAACGGTGGATGGCCGCGCGGTCATCGAGGTGCCGGTCGGAGCCGCGCTGCTGAGCGACCCGGTGCGGATGCCGGTGGCGGCGCTGCAGGAGATCAGCGTGAGTGCCTATTTCCCGCAGCCCACCCGCCCCGCCGTGCGCCGCACCGAGCTGCGGGTCGCAGATGGCAGGCAGACAGCCGTCGCCGACAGCGTGCGGCTGAGCTACCAGCAGAACGTGTTCTCGGCAGTGATGGTGCAGCGTGATGATCGTCCCCAGGTAATCGTGGCGCTGGGCGATTCCATCACGGAAGGCGCCACCGCACGCCGCGGCACCTTCAACCAGTGGCCGGAGCGGTTGGCGCAGCGCCTGCAGCAGGCCTGCCCGAACCGGTTCGTGGTACTCAACCAGGGCATCAGCGGCAACAAGCTGCTTGATCATGGCCGCAGCCACAGTGCGCTGTCACGATTGGATCGCGACGTGATCGCAGTGGCCGACGCCGATCAGGTGATCCTGTTCGAAGGCATCAATGACATCCGCCACGGCGGTGGCGCGCAGCCGCTGCCTGGACGCAATGCGGCGGACATGCTGCTGGGCTATCAACAGGTTGCGGCGCGGCTGCATGCGCACGGCATCCGCGCCTGGCTGGGTACGCTGACCCCGTTCGGCGGTTCCGAGCGCTACGAGCCCGTGTCCGCCGCCACCCGCACCACGATCAACCAGTGGGCACGTGGCGGCAACAGCGGCTTCGACGGCATCATCGATTTCGATGCCGCGCTGCGTGACCCGAAGGCAGCCGAATCGCTGCCCAACGAGATCACCCGCGACCATCTGCATCCCAACGACGAAGGCTACCGGCGCATGGCCGATGCCATCGATCTGCGCATGCTGGGCTGCACTACCCCCGAGTGAGAGAGAACCGATGAGCCGCGTCGTTTGTTTCGGTGAGTTGCTGCTGCGCCTGGGCGCGCCCGGTCGTGAACTGCTGCTGCAGACGCCGCAGCTGCAGGTCCATGTGGGAGGTGCCGAGGCCAATGTGGCGGTCTCGCTGGCCAGCCTGGGCCACGATGTGCAGATGGTCAGCACGGTACCCGGTAACGCGCTGGGCCGGCATGCCGTGGCCGAGCTGCGGCGGCATGGCGTGGGCGTGGCCGCCGTGCGTGAAGTGGAGGGTGACCGCATGGGCCTGTACTTCCTGGCGACCGGTGCGGTGCAGCGCGCCAGTGAAGTGGTGTATGACCGGGCCGGTTCTGCATTCGCAAACAGCAGCGCCGAGGATCATGCGTGGCCCGCCGTGCTGTCCGGCGCGTACCTGCTGCATGTCTCGGGCGTCAGCCCGGCGCTGGGCGCCAACGTGGCCGAGTCGGTGCTGGGTGCCGTGCGTGCGGCTCGCGCGGCCGGTGTGCAGGTGTCTTTCGACGGCAATTACCGTCCCTCACTGTGGCGACGCTGGGATGGCGACGCAGCGGCGATCCTGCGTGAGCTGTTCGCCGAGGCCGACATTGTCTTTGCCGATCATCGGGACATCGAACTGGTGCTGGGGCTGCACTTCGCGCAGGACGATGCGATCGCCCGAACCGAGGCCGCTGCGGCCACTGCCTTTGCCGCGTTCCCGCACCTGCGGTGGCTGGCCTGCACCCAGCGCGAGGTGATCAGCGCCGACCATCACGTGCTCGGTGCGCTGCTGCTGGGACGCGATGGAACCCGCGCGCAGGCTGCTCCGAGGCCGCTGCCCGGCATCGTTGATCGCATCGGCGGTGGCGATGCCTTTGCCGCCGGCATCCTGCACGGATTGCTGTCCGGGCTCGACGCAGAACACACCGTGCGCTTCGGACTGGCCGCGGGCGCGTTGAAGCACGCCATTCCCGGCGACTTCAGCCCTGCCCGCGAAGCTGAAGTCCGGGCACTGATGGAGAGCCATCCGTTCGACGTTCGTCGCTGATCTCCCCCCGGGAGAATCCCGCTAGAATCCAACGGGCGCAGGAATCGCGCAGGGATCGCCCATGGATTACACCGGATACACGCGCAAGTTTTCCAACAACCGCCCACTGAATGCGTTTGATCGCGAGCACCGCCTGCTGCAGAAGAAGCGGCTGGATGTCGTGCCGCTGGCACAGCTGTGCGTGGTGAAGATGAATTCGAACGGCCTGGTTTCGGTGGATCGCTGGTTCGCCGCGCGTGGCTTTGCAGCCCTGCTGGGCGCGATCGGCATTGCCTTCGGGCTGGGCGGCGTGCTGATGCTGCTCTGGTTGCTGATCGTGAACAGGCTACCCAACGAAAACGGCCTGTGGGAGGCGATATTCATCGGCATGGCGATGCTGGCCGCCTTCACTGCAGCGAGCATCTGGGTGGCTTGCCTCGAGCTGTTCCGCTGGACCTACTATCCGATCGCGCTCGATCGCAAGCACCGGCAGATACACGTGTTCCGGCTGGATGGCACCATCCTCAGCGTGCCCTGGGACCAGGTCTATTTCACGCTTGGCCGCGGAACGGGAACCTTCGGATGGTACAACTGGGATGTCCGCGGACTGATCCTGGACGCGGATGGCGTCACAGTACGGGAGACGTTCGCGTTCTGCATCGCGACCTCTCGCATCAAGAACGCACATGCCCACTGGGAGTTCCTGCGGCGCTACATGGAAGAAGGACCGGCAGCCGTCGTGGACGCGGTGCACTGCTGCATGCCGCTGGACGGCAAGCGCGAGAGCTTCGCGTCCGGCAAGGAGCGCATCTTCGCCGAAGACGCGCAGCTCCCGGGTTTCATGTGGCTCACGATGCTGCCACTCAACTACCTGCACACGATCATGCGCTGGGTGGTGATGCAGACCAGCAGGATTCCGCAGTTTCCACCGGACATCGAGGCGCGCCTGACACCGGACGCCGGTGATCCCTGTGTCCGCGACGCTTCGATGAATCCACCGGACCTGCGCTGACCCAGCGTTGCGTCCGGCAACGGCACGTGGGAATCCCGCGTCATGGGCAGGTGCGTCCTCACAGCGCCAGCAGCCACGCTTCCAGTGCGCGTGTGTCCCGCATGTCGCCGTCATAGCGACGATCCGGCACATGCGGTTCATTCGAACCACGCACCCGCCCCCGGAAAACCTTCATCGGCACCGAAATCCTGGCCAGCCCGCTTGGCAGCCGCTCCGGCCTGACATCCATGTAGAGGCTGTCGGCCGAAGTCTCGACGCCCACCTGCACCGCGCCCAGCCGTTTCCACAGATCCAGTGCATCGAGGCAGGCCGAGCCGCAGGAGGCATCGGCCACGATCACCACCCTGCCCCTGCGCAGCGGAGCGGCCGGGCCTGCGGTTGCAGCTGTATCTGCCCTGGCCTCGGATGGCTCGCGCCACACTGCCTCACCCCGGTCGCGCGCCTGTGCCATGCCCGCCGTCACCGATTCCAGCATGCGACGCAGCTCTGGCGACGCGTCGGGCGCCTGCACCAGCTTCTGCAGGAAGCCGCGCAACTGGGCGATGTTGGCCTCGGAGGTCCGCCACTCCACCCAGCTGGGATCGGACAGCGCGTCCACGGCGGCACGGCCCCAGATCAATCGCGCCAGTTCGATGCTCCACTGCGAAGCACCGCCACTGTTGCCACGCACATCCAGCACGACCGACCGTGCCTGCTGCAGTGCTTCGGCTTTTGGAGCAAGCTGCTCGAGCAGCGCGGTCAGTTCCTTGAAGTTCTGCTCCGTAGGGTCGGCATTGAAGCTGCTGGTGGTGATCCAGTAGCCACCGCCTGGCACCGTGTGCCAACCATTGGCCGGGCGGAAGCTGCGCCGAGTATCGGCCAGGCGATCCTTGCGCTGTGCCGCCTGCAGTGGCTGCCACTGCAGCGCGTAGGGCTTCTCGCGTCCATCCAACTGAAAAACGCAGCTGCGCAGCGTGGGCACGAACGGATTGCCCTGCTCCAGTAGCACTTCGCCGCCACCCTGGATGCGGCTGGCCTGCAGGTTCCAGCGCCCGCTGAAGTCACCCACCCGGCGTGCAGCCAGCGTCTGCGCATCGATGCCATCACAGGACAGCAATCGAGCCCCCAGCGGCGGATGGCCCGGACCACCGTCCACGGTCATGACCACCTGCGCATCGCCGTCGAAACCGGTCAGGAACCCCGGCCACTGCGTTGGAAGATCGGGAGCGTCGGCAAGCGCGTTGAGGCTGACGTGGCCGTCATTGAAGGAGGCCGCGTAACCCTTCATGGCCCACCAGTAGCCCGCGAAGCTGTCGACATTGGCCGCGCGCGAGCGCGCAAGCGCCGAGGCAGCCTCCAGCTGCGGAAGGAAACCGGGATTCCGCGAATCCACGGCGCCCGGATGGCTACCGCGCATGGCCGCGTTGGCAGCGTCCAGATCCTTCGACAGCGTGTCCGACCAGGCGATCGGCGCACCCTGTGCGGTGGGCGCCGCAAGCACTGCACCGAGCAGCAGCCCTGAAATGACCATGGATTCATCCCTTTCCCGGACCAAACGCCAGTCTCGCAGTTTTCCAGCCTGGCGTACCGCGCCCACCGCAACGGGCGCGGCCTTCCATCAATGCAGCGGCACCTTCAGCACCGAAGGCGCGTTGGCAGGCGAACTGAAGGTCACCGTACCTCCCAACTGGCTGATACCCGAGTAGCGCAGATCCACCGTATCAACCACCAGGGTCAGGCGGCTGCCAGCCGGAATGTTCCAGCTGCTGGCTTCCAGCCGCAGGTCGATGGTCTTCGCCTGCCCCGGCGTGACACCGCGCAGCGTGTAAGGCTTGTGGCTGATCAGCTGGCCATTGCCCAGCACGTCCTCGGCATACAGGTAGGCATACAGCGTGGTGTTGGCGCGGCTGGGCGTGACCGTCATCCGCACTTCCGGCGCGCCATCCAGACGGCGTGCACTCCAGTAGATCGGCCCTTGCCAGACGCCCGCGGCGTTGCGCCCGACGAACGGCACATAGGCGCCCGGTGGCAGGTTGATCATCTGCAGCGCGCCGGACGCCATCACCACGCCCGAGTTGGCGGCCGTCAGCAGGCCGCTGCCGATACGGTAGTTCCAGCCGGTGCTGCTTCCACTTTCGGCCAGGCCTCCGGTGGGCAGCAGCAGCCCTTTGGGTGCGGTCAGCGCGTAGCTGATGGCGCCGGCATTGGTCGCCTGCCAGTTCGCATACGTGCTCCAGCTGCCCTTCTGTGACTTCAGCTGCACCGCAGGCTGCCGGTCGATGCCATTGGCCACCCCCTTCAGGTAATGGTCGAACCAGTCGCCCACCGAATCGTAGACCTCGTTGGGAACACCCAGTGCGCCAAAGGCTTCGTTGAGCGCGTGATCGCCATGGCGCAACTGCAGCTGCTTGGGGCCCTTCAGGCGGTTGAAGAAATCGACCAGCTGGCCCGGCGGGAACAGGCTGTCGTTGAAGGCGTTGGCCAGGAACACCGCTGGCTGGTTGGCGTTGATCTCATCGATGCTGGCCCCGGGGCTGCGCTGCGCCGCCACCGGCAACAGCGAGTCCACCGCGCCCTGGTAGTTGCCGACCAGCACATTGCGATTGATGGTGGACAGCTCCGGTCCCGGGCGACCGGTGGCCAGGCCTGCGGCAACCAACAGCGCGATGCCCTGTGCGCTGGGGGTGTCGTTGCTGTACAGCGAGGCCTGCAGGTCGGCCCATCCACTCAGTGCAGCCACTGCCTTGATGCGCGGATCGCGTGCGGCCGCCAGCAGGCTGGTGCCGGCCCCATAGGAGATGCCCGATACGCCGATTCGTGACGGGTCGGTGCGGGTGTTGTCCAGCGCCCAGTCAATCAGTGCACTGACGTCCTCCACCGTGGCCGGCCCGGCGATGTCGATGCTGCCGCCGGACTCCCAGAAGCCACGCGAGCTGTAGCTGATGACCACATAGCCGCGCCGGGCCAACGACTGCGCCACGCCCACGTACTCCACGCTGGGCACGGCCCAGCTGCTGGGCATCACCAGCAGCGGATACCGTCCGCTGCCCGCGTCCTGCGGTTCGATGACGAAGGCCCCGAGAGGCGTTCCATCCCAGCTGGGAATGGTGCGATGGGTGGTCTTGACCGTGGCCGCCCAGGCGGTGGGCGCCAGCCCGGTCAGCAGGATCAACAGCAGCACTACCTTGCGCATCGTGGTCTCTCCCCGTCGGTGGTGGTGCAACGGATCGGACCGTACCAGTGCGAATGGTGGGTGGCACCTTGCGACGCAGCATGACCGTTGCTGCACTGTCGCAACCTTTGAATCGATGCTATGACGGGACCTTCCCAAGGACGGATGGATAATGAGACCCCGGCCGCTTTTACTTGTCGCCCTGTTGCTGGTTGCCGTTGGCCCCGTGTCCGCGGAGGATCCTGCGCTGTCCGACGTGACCGCTGGCGCAGTCTTCGAAGAGGCGCAAACGCTGTGTCAGGCCGACAACGGCCGACTTTGGGGAGCGTCGCTGTGTGGGCCAATGATGCTGGTGGACAGGACCAGTCGCCGGGTCACGGCTTCCCGTGCAGATGCACAGGGCAACCTGCAGGCACGTGGAGAGGTTTTCATCGGCCAGCTTCCGCCGGACGCGATCATCGCCAACACCGCTGTCGAATGGTCCGGCACCCGCTGGACGCAGCTGCTCTGGCCGCTGCCGCAGGACGAAGGCCGGCGACGCACGTTGCTGGCCCACGAGATGTTCCACCGCCTGCAACCCGCGTTGTCGATCGAAGCGCCGGCAGAGGGCGGCAATGAGCACCTCGACACGCTTGAAGGACGCTATTGGCTGCAGCTGGAATGGCGCGCACTTGCCGCCGCACTGTCCGCACCCGACCCCGGCGCACAGCGCAACGCGATGAACGATGCGCTCGCATTCCGTGCTGAGCGCTACCGTCGCTTCCCTGCTGCCGCCCAGGAAGAAGCCGCGTTGGAGTTAAACGAAGGCCTGGCCGAGTACACCGGCGTTCTCGTCGGCAACGCAACGCCCTCTGTGCGCATCGAGGCCGCACTTCATGACCTTCGCGCCCATGTGGATGATCGCAGCTTCGTCCGTTCGTTCGCCTACGCGACCGGCCCGGCCTATGGCCTGCTGCTGGACCAGGTTGCGCCCGGTTGGCATCGCAATCTTGGCCATCCCGCCCGCGATCTCGGTTCACTTCTGGCAGAGCGCATGCACAGCACTCCACTCACCGGCGAAGCTGCACTGTTGACCACGGCAGCACGCTATGACGGGCCTGCGCTGCGCGAAACGGAAGTGCAGCGCGAACAGCAGCGCCTTGCACAGCTTGAACGCAACCAGGCCCGCTTCGTGACCGGGCCGGTACTGCGGCTGGATCTTCGCAGCATGCGCATCCAGTTCGACCCCAGCAACATGCAGCCGCTACCTGGCATCGGCACGGTGTATCCCACGATGCAGCTGAGCGACGTATGGGGAACATTGACGGTCACCGATGGAGCGTTGCTGCAGAACGACTGGAAGGCCGTGTTCGTGCAGGCGCCTGCCTCGGGCGAACTGCCCCTGCAGGGTCACGGATGGGCGCTGAGCCTGGCCCCCGGATGGTCGCTGGTACCAGGAGCGCGCCGCGGCGACTACGTGTTGCGGGCACAGCCCTGAGCCTGGCGGCGACAGGCACCGCCACGCCCTAGCACGCGCGCGTGTCACCCACGCGCCGCGTGATCTGACACATCACCAGTGCTTGCGCGCTGTCACAGCTTCGCCTTTTCGTCATTGACCGAAAGGCGACAGCTTGTGACGCTTACGACACCGCAGGGCCTGCATGGCCCCACCCGTGCGGTCACGTCCTACCGCAATCCGCAGCACCCGACTCCGCAACGTCTCCACATGACCCCGCCCCGGCACGGTCGTGGCGGACGACTGCGCCCTGAACTTCTGCTGGAGAACCGCAATGCGCCTTGCAAGCTTCTTCCTCGCGTTCGTCCTCAGTGCCGTCGCCGGCGCTGCCCAGGCCCAGGTCGTCACCCTCAACAAGGGCGGCTTCGTGCTCACCTACGACTGCAGCATCCACAGCGCCACCCGCTACGAGTACACCCTGACCGCAGACACCGGTTCGGCCGCGCGGCCGTCCAGCTTCTACAAGGACCCCGACCTGCCGGTCGGCTGCCTCGGCCAGACCAGCACCGCTTCCTACGCCAGCATCAGATCCGGCTATGACCGCGGTCATCTGGTGACCTCCAACCACATGGACTACAACGCGACCTACATCCGCCGCGCCAACTACATGACCAACATCGTTCCGCAGGTATCCAGCTTCAACCAGGGCATCTGGGTGAAGGCCGAGAACGTGGCCGAGTGCTACCGCGACATCGCGCCGGTGGATGTCTATGGTGGCGTGGTCTACGGCGACGCCTCCAACGACTACTTCCTCTCCAGTCACGGCATCCCGACGCCGGAGTTCTTCTGGAAGACCATCATCACCCGTGACCCGAACACCGGCACGGCCAAGGCGATCAGCTGGATCATTCCCAACGAAGCCAATCTCGGCAGCCTCGACAGCTACCTGTTGACCATCGCCGATCTGGAAGAGCTGCTGGGTGCCAGCTACGTGGCGATCAACGCACCGGCCTCGCTGAAGAACATGCTGCCGGCCAGCACCTGGCCGCAGCCGGCGGGTTGTGATCTGGGCTGACCGGCCTGCCGGGAATGGGTGGCACCCGCTCCGGGTGCCACGCAAGGTTGGCTGTGGGAAAATGGCGGGCAATTGCACCACCGCATTGCCCCCTGGAGCTGTAGATGTCCCGTTTCCCGTTTGATGCCGTGCTGTTCGACTGCGACGGCGTACTCGTCGATTCAGAGCCGCTGGTCGCCCGCGTTCTCTCGGAAATGCTGACCGCACGCGGCTGGCCGCTGACCCCGGCGCAGGCGGGTGAAGTCTTCCTCGGCCAGTCCGTGGCCCAGCTGGCAGGCCTGATCGAGGAGCGCACCGGCAAGCCGTTCACCGAGGAATGGCTGGAGGAGTTCCGCCAGCAGCGCAACCGGGCACTGGAACGTGACCTTGAAGCGATCCAGGGGGCACCCGAGGCCGTGCGTGCGATCGCTGCGGCCACCGGCGGGCGGATTGCCTGCGCTTCCGGTGCGGACCTGTTCAAGGTGAAGCTGCAGCTGGGCAAGGTCGGCATCCTCGATGCCTTCGGCGACCACGTCTTCAGCGGCCAGGACATGCCACGCACCAAGCCGCACCCGGACGTGTATCTGGCTGCTGCCGCAGCACTGGGCGTGGACCCGACGCGCTGTGCAGTCATCGAGGACACCGTCACCGGCGCCACCGCCGGCGTCGCGGCGGGTGCGACCGTGTTTGGTTTCAGCGAGGGCGGCCCGCACCACAGCACGCCGGAAGCCCTGCGTGCTGCGGGTGCGAAGGTGATCTTCCAGCGCATGGACCAGCTGCCTGCATTGCTTGCGGCCTACGCCGCCGACGCAGCCGCCTGAGGCGGCCTCAGCCCGCAGTGCCCAGTGCGGCGCTGCGGCGCTTTCCGGCGTAGTGCAGCGCGAACAGGTACAGGCCGGTGAACAGTTGCAGGAACAGCGGCGGCAGCGGCGAATAGGTGATCCACGCTGCAGGTTCGCCCTGCCCCAGCCCGCGAACGGCGAAGTTGGCGATCACCGCCAGGGTGAACACGATCGAGGTCCAACGATGCACGGGCCGTGCCCAGCCACCGCGGCTCATTGCCGGCGCCTCGCTTCGGAACGGGCTTCGATCATCTTCCAGCCATTGCCTGATGGGTCACGGAATCCGGCGTCGACGGCGCCATAGCGCTCGATCGGCTCCTGGGTGAACTCCACGCCCTGTGCCAGCCATTGCGTGTAGCGCGCCTGGCAGTCATCCACGGCCAGCACCAGCGGCGGCATTGCGCCCTTGGCCACCAGCTGCTGCAGCGAAAGCGCGGTAGCGGCGTCGTGGGTGGGCGGGCCTGGCACGAACAGGCCCAGCTGGAAACCGTCCTGGCCCGGACTGCGTACCGTCAGCCATCGGTAGCTGCCATTGCGTACGTCGGTATGCACTTCGAAGCCGAGCTTGCCGACGTAGAACGCCAGCGCCTCATCCTGGTCGCGCACATACAGGCCGACCGTGTTCACAGTGTTCGTCATGGGACCTCCCTCAGGTAGGGTCCACGTTAGCAACCGCCTCGCGGCGGCGCTTCTCCAAAACTGCGATCTTCAGGTCCGGGCGCTGCGCGGCGCGTGCATGGCATTCCGGCACGCTGGCCGACGCCGCCCGGCCCGCACGCTCACGCTCACGCTCACGCTCACGCACATTGCCCGGGCTGTCACCGGTGATGTCACGGAAGATGCGGCCGAAGGTACCCAGGCTGCTCCACCCGGTCTGCGCGGCGATTTCGGTGACCGGCAACTCGGTGTCACGCAACATCGCCACGGCCCGTTCGATGCGCCGGCTGAGGAGATAGCGGTGCGGTGGCAGCCCGAAGGCCTGCTTGAACGAGCGGGCGAAGTGCGCCGGCGACACCGCACTGACCACGGCCAGGCGCGCGACCGGCCATTCCTCATGGCTGGCGCGGTCCATCCGGTCCTTGGCACGCAGCAGGCGCCGCAGCAGTTCGGGGCTCTGGTTCATGGCACCACCGCCTGGGCCAGGTAGTGGCGTGCCGCGTGCCGCGCCTCAGCGGCCTGCTCGACCAGCCAGTCACGCAATGCAATGACCTTGGCACTGCCATTTCGCGCCGTGGGTGCCACGAACCAGAAGCTGCGACCGTCGCTGGCGACACCCGGATGCGCCTGCACCAGCCGCCCGCTGTCCAGCTCGGCCTGGAACAGGATCGGCGAACCAATGGCGATGCCTTGCCCGGCGATCGCGGCGCCGATATCCAGATGTTCGACAGCAAAGGGCGCGACGACACTCTCCGGTGCCGGCGGTGGAATGTGCCCGTGCGCGGCAAACCACAGGGCCCACCAGTCCGGCCGCCCGAGCAGAGGAATCTCCAGCGCGCTGCTGCCCATCCCACGCGCCTCGTGCAGCAGCGCCGGCGCACACAACGGTGTGAACACGCTGGGAAACAAGGGAGTTGCCTGAAGACCCGGCCATTCGCCCTGGCCATTGCGGATGGCGGCATCGAAGTGACCGGCGGCCAGATCCTGCGGCGCTGCCGACAGGTCCAGTTCCAGCACGAACTGCCGGTGGCGGGCGCGGAACGTGCCCAGCCGCGGCGTCAGCCAACTGGTGCCCAGGGTCGGCAGCACGGACAGGCGCAGTCGCGCCGCATCCCTGTCAGCGGCGCGCATGAAGCTCGCGCGCAGTGCATCGAATGCCCGGGTCGCCTCCTGGGCGACGCTGGCACCCGCCACCGTCAGTTCCACGTGCTGTGCGTGGCGCAGGAACAGGCAGATCCCGGTCTGGGCCTCCAGCCGCCGCACGTGGTAGCTCACCGACGCCGCACTGGTGTCGAGCTCCTCGGCGGCACGCGCGAAGCTGCCCAGCCGCGCCGCCGCCTCGAAGGCACGGATGGCGGCAAGCGATGGCAGCTGACGTTGGGTGACCATAAGTGTGACTTAGCCTGAGCCCCGATATCTGCGTGGTCAATCCCCCTGGTACGCGCAACGATGGAGGCACCTTCGACAGGGGATCACGCACATGGATCGACGGCAGTTCCTGGCCACCCTGGCCGCCACGGCGGCATCTACGGCGCTGCCCCCCGGGTGGGCCCTGCCCAGCCACAGCGAAGACTGGCAATGGTTGCAGGGCAACTGGCAGGTCCGGCACCGACGCCTGAAGGACCGCCTGGTCGGCGATACCCGTTGGGAGTCCTTCACCGGTTCCAGCGCGGTCTGGCTCACCCTGGGCGGACTCGGCACCATCGATGACAACGTCATGGCGCTGCCTTCGGGCCCCTACAGGGGCCTGGGCGTGCGTGCATTCGATCCGGTGTCTTCCACGTGGTCGATCTGGTGGATCGATGGCCGCAACCCTGCCCATATCGAAGCCCCTGTGCGCGGCGCTTTCAAGGGCGATGCCGGCAGCTTCCGCGGCACCGACCGGATCGACGGGCGCCCCATCGAGGTCTGGTTCCGTTGGCACGACATCCACGGCGAGGAGCCGTGGTGGGAACAGGCGTTCTCCGACGATGCCGGTGCGCACTGGGAAGTGAACTGGCGCAACTGGTTCCGCCGCACTGCTGCGGTCCCCTCTCCGCTTCCGAAGCTGCCGGATGCACCGGGCGATTTTGATTTCCTGGTGGGCCATTGGAACGTGCGCCATCGCCGCCTGCGCGCTCGGCTGGCAGGCAGCGATGCATGGGACGCGTTCAACGGCACCCTGCACAACTGGCCGGTCCTGGGGGGATTCGGCAACGTGGGTGACAACCTGATGCACATGCCTGGAGCGCCGCTGCGCGGCATGGGCATCCGCGCCTGGAATGCGGCGGAGCGGCACTGGCTGAGCTGGTGGCTGGATGGCCGGGAGCCAACCCGGATCGGCGCGCCACTGCGCGGAGGTTTCCAGGCCGGTGTCGGCCGCTTCTTCGGCGAAGACCAGCACGACGGTCGAACAATCCAGACACGGGTGATCTGGTCACGCGTCACCCCGCGTTCGGCGCGCTGGGAACAGGCGGCCTCGACCGATGGTGGACGCAGTTGGGAAACCAACTGGGTCAGCGACTTCGAGCGACAAGCATGAAGGCGCTGCTGGCCGTGATGCTGCTGGTTGCTGCGTCGGCTCCCGCGCCTCCATCCAGGGTGCTGCAGATCGTCGGCCCGGCCGAGCGCTTTGCCCCGGGCGTTGCATCCACGCAGTACGACGAGATTCGACTGACCTTGAGCCCGGACGGAAAAACCGCACTGTGGTTCAGCCGCAACCGGCCCGGCGGTCCGGGCGGGTATGACATCTGGGTCTCCCGCAACGATGGGCAGCGCTGGCGGCGGGCGACGCCGGTGCCGTTCAACACGCCGGGGCGCGACTTCGATCCCGCCTTTTCCGCCGATGGCCGCGTGGTGTATTTCTGTTCGGATCGCGCAGGCGGCCAGGGCGGCGACGATCTGTACCGGGTCAGCATGGGGAGCGACGGTCGATTCGGGGAGCCGGTCAATCTTGGCCCATCAGTGAACAGCGCGGCCGATGAATTCGCGCCGATGCTCTCGCCCGACGCAGCCACGCTGCTGTTCTCCAGCGATCGCGCAGGCGGTGCGGGTGGCCATGACCTCTACGTCGCAGCGATGGTCCGTGGCATGGCGCAGCCGGCACGGCCGCTGCCGGGAGACCTCAATACCGCAGCGCAGGAGTTCGATGCCACCTTCCTGGGCGACGGCCGGACGCTGGTGTTTGCCCGCGCCCTGGACTTCGGCAGTGCACCGGTACGCCAGTTCATTGCCTACGCGCGTGGAGACCGTTATGACGCGGGCCTTGCATTGCCCTCCCCCTTGAACGAGGCCTCCGGCGACAGCTACGGCGCGATGCTGGATGGCTCGCAACCCGACACCTTGACCTATTCGGCGCGGCGCGCGGACGGCGCAGGGTTGGATCTGTACCGCATCCGCTATCGGATGATGCGCCCTTGAAGGCAGATGTTGTAGATTTTCGGCGCCCCGGTTCGTCGAGAGGATGACTACCCCAGGAGAAAACGCAGATGGCCTCACACCAGTCCCTTGCCTGCGCCTGCGGCCAGGTGCGCCTGACCGCCACGGGCCAACCCATCGCCACCGTCGAATGCTGCTGCGACAGCTGCCGCAAGGCCGGCGCCATGCTGCAGTCGATGCCCCGAGCACCGGACGTACTGGGCCCGCACGGCCAGACGCTCTTCCTAATGCACCGCAAGGATCGCGTCAGCATCGATGCCGGACATTCCATGCTGCGCGTGTTGCGGTTGTCCAGCAGGGGCGGCAGCCGCCGCGTCGTGGCGGGCTGCTGCAATACACCGCTGTTCCTGGAGTTCAGCGGTGGCCATTGGCTGAGCCTGTATGGCCTGTTGTGGCCGGCGTCGGCAAGACCCGCCGTGGAGATGCGGACCATGGTCCGTGATCTTCCTGACCCGTCTGTCCTTCCAGACGATGTGCCGAACCTGAAGACCCACTCGCTGCGGTTCTACGCCCGCCTGATGAAGGCGTGGATCGCCATGGGCTTCCGCAGCCCGCGCATCGAAGTCGCGGGAGATACCCATGTCTGAGCCCGAGCGGATCGAGATCGAGAGCATCACCACGCCCGGGCACATCCAGCGCGTGGATCGGGCCAAGTATCTCGCCATGCGCCACGCCTTGCTGTGGGTCCTGCCTGCGCAACCGCCCGGCCTGACCGTTGCGCAGGCAAAACAGGCACTGCTGCCACATCTGCCCGCCACCCTGTTCCCGGCAGGTGCCACCGCTGGCTGGTGGTTGAAGGCCGTGCAGCTGGACCTGGAAGCCAAGGGCGTGATCGAGCGTGTCGCGGGCAAGCCGTTGCGCCTGTTCAAGCACCTCGCGGCCGGCTGATCAGCGCTGCGCAGGCAGCTCCAGCCGGTGCTTGCGGCACAGGCGATACACCGTCACCCGCGATATCTGCATCTGCCGCGCACACTCGGATACGTTGTAGCCGGTCTGGCGCAGGGTCTGCAGCAGCACATCGCGCTCGGCCTGCCCCCGTGCATCGTGCAGCATCGCCGCCGGCAGGACCGCCGCCGATGCGCCCAGCTCCAGGTCACGCTCACTGATCAGCTCGCCTTCGGCCATGATCGCTGCACGCTGCACACGGTTGAGAAGTTCGCGCACGTTTCCGGGCCAGTCGAAGCGCCGCATGGCCTGTACTGCGGCCGGTGCGAAGCCGCGTGCACGCACGCTGTGGCGCAACCGGAAGCAGCGCAGGAAGTGCTCGGCCAGCAGCTGCACGTCGGCGCCGCGCTCGCGCAGCGGTGGCATCAACAGGCGCAGCACATTCAGGCGGTAGTAGAGATCGCTGCGGAACCGCCCCTGCGCTACCGCGTGTTCCAGTTCGACGTGGGTCGCGGCAAGCACACGCACGTCTGCGCGCAGCGGCTGGCTGCTGCCCACGCGCTCGAAGGTTCCCTCCTGCAACACACGCAGCAGACTGGTCTGTGCCTCTGCCGGCAGATCGCCCACCTCATCAAGAAACACCGTTCCGCCATGGGCCGATTCGAAAACGCCGATCTGCCGCTTGTCGGCACCGGTGAACGAGCCACGCTCGTGGCCGAACAGCTCCGACTGCACCAGGTTGGCCGGAATCGCACCGCAGTTCACTGCAATGAAAGGCTTGCCGGCACGCCCCGACAGCGCATGCAGCGCGTGTGCGGCCAGTTCCTTGCCGGTACCGGTTTCACCTGTGACCAGCACCGGCAGCTCCACCGGCGCAAACTTGTGCAGCACCGTGCGCACCGCATGCAACGCGGCACTTTCGCCAATCAGCGCGTGCGGTCCGTGCCCACCGCAGGTTGCGTCGACAGGCGGATCATCCGCGTCGAACTGCTGGCGCATTGCGCACACCAGGTCCTGCAGGCCGAACGGCAGCGTGAAGCGCGCGCAGCATCGCTGCAGCAACGGCAGCCAAGCCGGTGATGTGGGTCCGGCACCCGGTGGCAGTACCGCGAGCCAGGGTAGATGCTGGTGCTGCTCGATCCACGGCGCAAGCAGCTGCAGCGCGACCGCATCGAGATGGCGCAGATCGAGCACGGCGAGCAAACGATCGCGCCCGCGCAGGCCAATCGCCATGGCGGGATCGGGATGGATGCTGCGCACATACCAGCCCGCTGCCGCCAGCGCACTGCGCTCGTTTGCCAGCGGCTCGCCAAACCAGAGCACGCAACGTGACGTAGAAGCCTCCGGGACCGCTGCCATGCTTCCCCCAGCATCCGGACACCGTCGGCGGACTGTCAGGCAATCACCGGCGTGCCGCCCCCCGCCGGGACCTCTACGGCCACCGGGGTGGCCTTTGTTGGGCGGATCCTAGCGCTTCCCTAAACGGCGGCGCAATGAGCAGTGCGTCAAGAAATTCGAGGCTGAAGCGGCACCGTTGCAGACGGCGACGCCACCTGTAACACCGATGCGACAGTCGCCCGCCGCCCTTGCCCTGCGGTGCCTGGGGCTTCGAAACCCCAACAATTCCGCGACGTGCGTGTAACAGCATGGCAGCAGCCCGGTCAGGTGCTGCACGGTCACCCTGTTGGCGCGTGGGCACTTCGAAGTTGGCACGGTTGATGCGTGGTTCCGCCGCACCCATCGCGGGAGATCGGCATGGACGGCACCACCCTGATTCGCGGCTTGGCCGCAGCGCTGGCAATAGCTCTGCTGTCGGTTGGCGCCGACGCGTCCGCGTCGGGCGCCCGCCAGGGCTTGAAGGCACAACCGGGCGAAATCGTCTTGTTGCGGGACGTCTCCGCGCGGCCGGCCTATCGCATGGCACCACCGGGCATGGCGCTGATAGCCGACCCGAAGCCGCAGCGCGAGATCGCCGCCGCATTGGGGGGCGGCGGCACGACGACCGGCATGGACGAGTTGAGCGATGAGGACTATGCCGGCATGGGCGCCGGCCAGGCCGCGTCCATCGCGGCGCCGGGCGGAACCACCGTTGAACGGGTCACTCAGCAGGCCTTGGGCGGCACGCTGGGCCGCAGTGGCGACGGCATGGTCGGCAGCAGCCTGGGGGGCGCCATGAGTGGGCCGCTCGGTGCGGTCGGCAGCAGCACCCGCGGTATCGCCGATACCGTGCGCGGCGCACTGGCCCAGTTCCCGCTGCAGGGCACGGCCCCGGCAGGTGGAAAATGAAGCCTCTGCACGGCGTACTTCTGCTGCTCGCTGCTGCACCCTGGGCGACGCGGGCCGATGACTACAGCGGCATGCTCGCCTATCTCGACGTGGCCCGGATCGACGGCCGCGCGCTGGCCGGGGCGAATGGCGCCATCGCCGTGAACCAGGCCGCCGGCGACCTCAATGTGCAGGCCAACCTGCGGGGTATCGCCAAGGGCGATCGCGCCGACGTAGCGATCAATACGCGGCAACTGCAGCAGGGCAGCCGCGTGCTGTCCGGGTCGCTGCAGGCCACTGCATTCATTGGCGGTGACGCACTGGCCGGTGCCAGTGGCATCGCATCCATCAACCAGGCCAGCGGCATCGCCAACACGACGCTCAACGTCGTCAGGGCGACGCTGGCCCGACAGGGCATACGCGAAACCGACGATACGGCCTTGGCCGCCGAGGGTTCCGCGTTGGCAGGGGGGCGGGACGACACCGGTCGCGGCGTCGCGACGGGCACCCGCAGCGCCGGTGTAGCCAGCACCGCGCTGCGGGGATTCGACGGGGTCCTGCAACTCAATCAGATCGCGGGCAACGGCAACGATACGGCCAACGTGCTGGGCCTGGTCGTGCAGGACCGCCCGTGACAACCACCCAACCGATGCACCACCTGATGAGAGAGAGGGCACCATGAAAGCGACCGTCAAACAGACCATGCTCGCCATGGCGATTGCCACTGCCTCGACCGCCGCTGCGGCCAATGGCTGGGACAACCAGAACGCCAACGCGAACATCAACCACAACCACACCGTCAGCGAAACCCGCAACGATACGCACAACCACACCGACAACGACGTGCGCAACCGCACCGTCAACGTCAATGTGCAGAAGCACAGCAACATCCAGGCCGACGAACGCAAGGAGAAGAACAACCACGGCGTCGACGTGAACCTGGAGAAGGACCTGCGGCTGAGCACCGACATCAATTTCTCCGGCGATCCGAACATCACCGGCGACATCGACCTCGACTCGGCGGCCATTGCCGTGATCGACAACCGCCAGTCGATCAGCAACAACGCCACCAGCAACAGCCTGGTCACCAACAGTGCGTCCATCGGTGACAGCGTGGGTGCCGGCGCATCGGGCAATCTCGGCTTCAACGTGGTCTCCGGCGACAACAATGCCCAGGACAATGCCGCGTCGTTGTCCGCTGCCGATGCGTCCTTCAGCTTCGGCATGGCTGACGCCGAGGTGTTCGTCAACCAGGCCGGCTTCGGCAACGCGACCATGAACTCCGGCGTCACCAACGCCGCAGGTCTTGGTGGCAACGCTTTCGGCGGCGCGTCCGGCAACATCGGCGTGAACATCGCCTCGGGCAACAACAACGAGCAGAAGAACGCGCTCGCGGCCTCGGTCGCGACCACCGCGGTGGCCCAGTCGAGCATCAGCTCCAACCAGGTCTCCACCGGCAACACGGTCAGCAACGCCGGCTTCGTGCAGTCCTACACCGATACCGTGCAGGTCGGCATGCGTGGCGGCGTCAGTGGCCTGACCCTGGCCTATGGCGCGGGCACCTACCGCGGTACCGGCAACGCCTACCAGATGGCCAACTACTACCTGGATACGTGGAGTGGCGAGCTGCCACACCCGGGTGGCAACAGCACCGGCCACATCGACCTGGACAACCAGATCCAGAACGCCACGATGAACCCCAACCGGCCGGGGGTGGGCGGCCTGGGCTTCGATACGCGTGAGAGTGGCACCAGCCAGTTCGTCGAACTGGGCGTGGCCGACCTGTATGCCAGCCTCAGCGGCACGGTCAGCACCACGCGCTGGGTGAACGTCAACGCCACCAACACCTCGGCATTGTCCGGCAGCGCCTTCTCCGGCGCCTCCGGCAACATCGGCGTGAACGTGGCTGCAGGCACCGGCAACCTGCAGGCCAACAGCCTGGCCCTGGCAGTCGCCCAGCCCAGCACCGGCGGCGGCGGTGGCAACGGCGAGTAAGCGCACCACCCCGGCCGTCCGCCAATGGCCGGGTTCCCGGGAGCCCCTGTCCCTCCTCCCCCTTGGGGCAGGGGCTCCCCCCTGCTGCCGGAGACTGTGATGATCCGTTGCCGTCTTTCGATGTGCCTGCTGGCCTGCCTGTTGCTGCTGGCCACTGTTCCTGCGTGGGCGGGCGACGTGCGCTTCAGTGGCGTACTGCCCAATGGAGCGCTGCTGCAGCAGAAGGTGGAGAGCATGCAGGAGCGGCGCTACCGCAACGTGGTACGCCAGCACACCGACTACAGCTGCGGGGCTGCGGCGCTGGCGACCATCCTGCGCCACGCCTACCACCTGCAGACCGACGAGGCGACGGTGATTGAAGGGATGATGGGGGTGTCCGATCCAGCGCTGGTAGCCGAACGCGGCTTCTCCCTGCTCGACATCAAGCGCTACGTGGAGTCGCTGGGCATGCGTGGCCGGGGTTACCGCATCGACGAAACACGACTGCGCACCCTTCGCGTGCCGGGACTGGTGCTGATGGACGTGCGTGGTTTCCGCCATTTCGTCGTGCTCAAGCAGGTGCGCAACGGCATCGTGGAAGTGGCTGACCCGATCCTCGGCAACCGCAGCCTGGCGCTGCCGGAGTTCCTGGCCGCCTGGCCATCGCGCGCGGTCTTCGTGGTGATCGGCAGCGACTTCGATCGCAACACCGCTCTTCTGCAACCCAGCGAACGGCCCAGTGCCCGCGCGCTCTTCGCGCGGCAAGGGCCGATCACCGATGCCGAACTGGTCGACTTCGGCTTCAGCCACGCCGACCTGTTCTGAGGAGGTACGACCATGTTCCGCCGACACGTATGGATGGCTCTGCTGCTGATGGCCCCTGTCCTGCCCCTGCAGGCCGCCGACGGCAGGACCGGGCGTGGCCTCACGGAAATCCCCGATCCGGAGCTGAGCCTGATGCGGGGGCGCTACACCGTGGGCGGTAACAACGTCGCCTGGTTCGGGGTCACCATGGTGTCGCAGTGGCAGGCCAGCAACGGCACGACCCTGCAGGGCAGCCTGACCCTGGGCATGGACTTCCGTGGCGGTGGCGCGCCGAAACTCAGCTTCCAGCCCAGCGTGCATGTCACGGCAGCCGATGCGCCGCTGCCCGATACCCACGGACGCAGGATCGACAGCAGCGGCCTGGCCAACGCCAGCGGTCTGGTGCAGAGCGTGCAGGTGGCCGGCGATGGCAATCTCGCGCGCAACGTCACCACGCTGACGGTTCGCGAGGGTGGCGTGCCGGCAGCTCTTTCTGATGGCGCAGGTAATGTCAGCGCGCAGCAGGGCGGCGCCAGCGCGACGGCGGTGCTGGAAGGCAACCAGGCACGCCTGCTGCTGCAGGTGGACGGCCAGGGATTGGTACAGCAGTGGATCCGCAATGGCAGCGTCGGCCAGGGCATCGCCCTCGCCGGTGACGGCCAGATCGCCAGCAACCAGTTGCGGCTGGAGCTGGTGCGCAACGCCGTGGGCGGCAATCTGCCGTTGAGCCAGAACGTGGCCCAGGCGATTGCGTTGAACCGCGGCATGGGGCCGGGCCAGTAGCAGGGCCTGGCATTGGGGGAAACGCTCCACAACGCAGGACACGGACATGCACACCCTGATGAGGATCACCCCGTTGGCGCTGGCGGCGCTGGCGGGCACCGCCCTTGCCGCACCGACGACGCCGGACGATGGCGCTGACGTGCAGGCCCTGGCCAACCAGCTGGAACAGCTGAAGGCCAACTACGCACAGGAAGTGCGGCGGTTGCGCGAACTGGACATGCAGGTGCAGGCCATGCAGGCGCGCCTGGGCGGGCGGGTTGGCCCAGCCTCGACCCCACCGGCCGCGCCATTGTCGCAGGCAGCGGCCGCCGCGGCTCCACCGAGCAGCGAGGGTTACGCCAGTACCGCCGCAGAAGCACAACAGGCCAGGCAGGAGTCGCGCCGCAGCGTGGACGATGTGAAGCAGCAGCAATCGGCCCTGTTCTCGCGCCGCTTCACCATCGAGAACAGCCTCACCTACGCACGCTACGACCGCAAGCAGCTCACCCTCAACGGCTTCCTCGCGTTGGACGCCATCTTCCTCGGCAATATCGCCATCGAGAACGTGGAGTCCGACTCGCTGACCTACAACGTGGCGGCCCGCTGGGGCGTCAGCCCGAACCTGACGCTCAACCTGGATGTGCCCTACCTGGCGCGGCGCACCGTGTACCAGAAAGGCGGCGCCGGCGGTGCAGCAGCCGCCATCGCGCAGGAGCAGACCAACGGCAACGGCCTGGGCGACATTGGCCTGAGCGCGAACTACCGGCTGTTCGGCGAACGCGGCTGGCGCCCGGAGACCGTGCTCACGGCCGGCGTCACCGCCCCCACCGGGCGCGCACCCTACGGCCTGGACTGGAAGGTGATCGAGCGCGATGACGATGACTACATCCGCTTCGCCGTGCCGCGCGAGCAGCCCACCGGCAACGGCGTATGGCAGGCCAACCTCGGCCTGTCGATGGTGAAGACCGCCGACCCGGCCATCCTGTTCGCCAATATCGGCTATGTGCACTCCATCCCGCGCGGATTCAACGACATCGACAGCAATCCGGACACGGTCAATCCGGGCGACGTGAAGCTGGGTGGCTCGGTGTACTTCGGCGCAGGCGTGGCCTTTGCGTTCAACGAGCGGACCAGCCTGAGCCTGTCCTTCAGTGACCGCATCAGCGCCCGCGCCTCCACCCGCTTCCAGGGCGGCAAGTGGATGAAGGTGATCGGCAGTGATGCCAATGCGGCATCCCTGAACCTGGGCGTGACATATGCGTTGAACCAGCACACCACGCTGGTGACGCTGCTGGGCATCGGGCTGACCCCGGATGCGCCGGACTTCACGCTGGCGTTCAAGATTCCGTACATGTTGTAGCAACAGCGCCAGGCACGGCGCTGCGCCGTGCATCGGCATGGCCCGGATTCATCTTCCGGCACCACAGCGGTCCCTGCCCGCTGCTATATTCAGTCCAGCTCGGCAGGCATGGTGCCTGCCCTCGAATCACAGGGAGTTGGACATGGGTCTGGTACAGGCGGTGAAGGGTGCGGTTGGCGGTGTGCTGGCCGACCAGTGGAAGGACTTCTACACCGTGCCGGCGGGCCTGCCGTCCACGGCCGCCCTGTTCGCGGCGGTGCCGCAGGGCACCAATGCCGGCCGCGGCTCCAACACCAGCGGCTCGTCCAACATCATCACCAACGGCTCGAAGATCATCGTGCCGGAGGGCTACGGCCTGCTGCTGTTCCAGGACGGCGCGATCACCGCATTCGTCGCCGAACCGGGTGGCTACGAGTGGCGCTCCGACGATCTGAACTCGCAGTCGATCTTCGCCGGCGACGGTCTGGTCAGCACCTTCATCAAGCAGAGCTGGGAGCGCTTCAAGTTCGGCGGCCAGCCGGGTTCGCAGCAGGCGGCCTACTTCGTCTCGCTGAAGGAACTGCCGGACAACCGCTTCGGCACCCAGTCGGAAATCTACTGGGACGACGGTTTCCTCAATACCCAGGTCGGTGCGATCACCCGCGGCTCGTACACGCTGAAGATCGTCGACCCGATCCTGTTCGTGAAGAACTTCGTACCGGCCAGCTACCTGCGGCCGGGCCAGGTGTTCGACTTCACCGATCTGGACAACGCCGCTGCCAGCCAGCTGTTCAATGAAGTGGTCGGTTCGCTGGCTCCGGCCTTCAGCCTGTATACCAACGATCCGGGCAAGGGCAACCGCATCACCAAGCTGCAGCAGGACTCGCTGGGCTTCGCGCAGAGCCTGTCGGCCGCCGTCGAGCAGGGTTACCAGTGGAAGTCCGACCGCGGCCTGGCCATCGTCAAGACCGCCATCGTCTCGATCGAGTACGACGCCAACACCCGCGAACTGCTGAAGACCGTGCAGCGCGCCGATGCGCTGTCCGGTTCGCGCGGCAATTCCAACCTGCAGGCCAGCGTCGCCCAGGGCATCCAGTCGGCCGGCGAGAACGGCGGTGCGGCGGGCCTGGTCGGTGTCGGCATGGCCTCGGGCATGTTCGGTGTCGGCGGCATGCAGCAGCCGGCCACCCCGGCTGCCGACGATCCGGTCGCCAAGCTGAAGAAGGCCAAGGAAATGCTGGACCTGGGCTTGATCACCCAGAGCGATTACGACGCGCTCAAGGCCAAGGCACTGGGCCTGTAACAGCAGGACGCACAACCGACATGTCCGATCCCCGAAACGGCCCACCGCCGCTGCCCGGATCCGCGCCCGCGACGCCGCCGCCCTTGCCGGCGGCGTCGTTGGATGGGCCCGGTTCGCCGCAGGACGTCCCTCCCCTGCCCGGCAGCTTCCCGCTGGACACCTCGAAGCTGCCGCAGGCCATCCGCGATGAAGTGGAAGCGCCCGATCCCGTGGCCATCGATACCTCGGCCAGCGAGCTGAAGGACGGCCTCAACCGCTGCCCGAAGTGCGGCGCCACCGACATCCGGCCCAAGGCCGGCACCGACATCCTCGTCTGCCTGTACTGCCGTCACGAATGGCATGGCGCGCGGGTCGAGGAGGAATTCGGGCTGGGCGAGGCCATCGACCAGCTGCGCGGCACCGTCATCGCGTCCGGCGCACGCGACATCGATGCCGACACCTCGGCGTTGATGACGTTCAAGTGCACCGGCTGCGGCGCCGAAGTCACGGTCAATACCGAAAGCACGATGACGGCGCGCTGCCACTGGTGCCGCCACGTGTTCGGCGTCAACGAACAGATCAGCAATGGCGCGGTGCCTGATGCGGTGCTGCCCTTCCATATCAAGAAGGACGACGCGGTCGCGCGCATCCGCCAGTTCGTCGACAAGCGCCGCATGTTCGCGCTGAAGGCCTTCAAGGACCAGTTCACCCCGGAAAACGTGGTGGGCGTGTTCCTCCCCTACATGATCGTCGACAGCAATGTCAGCGCGGCCGTGGCCGGCAAGGGCGAGATCAAGACGCGCGAGTACACGGTGGGCAGCGAGAAGAACAAGCGCACCCTCTACGATGCAGATGTCTACCAGGTGGAGCGCCAGGTGGATTTCACCGTTGATGACCTGCCGCTGGAATCCTCGGCCGAGCGCGGGAATCTTGATATCCGCGCCAACACCAACAACATCATCAACACCATCCTGCCGTTCGATACCAAGAACGCGGTGAAGTGGAACGCCTCGTACCTGGCCGGCTTTACTTCGGAGAAGCGTAACCTGGATGTGGAAAAGCTGCGGCCGCGGCTGGAAGACCAGCTGCTGTCGATTGCCCGCGCACAGGTGGAAGGTTCGGTGAAGCGCTACAACCGTGGCGTGCGCTGGGAGCAGGAACAGCTGGAGGTGCATGGCACCCGCTGGGTGTCGATGTACCTGCCGGTGTGGTTGTACTCGTACCACCAGCCCGGAAAGAACGGCGGCATGCTGCACTACATCGCGGTGAACGGCCGTACCGGCGAAACCATGGGCAGCGTGCCCGTGCAGCAATGGAAGATGCTGCTGGCGGCACTGGCCACCGGCACCGTCATTGAAGCCCTCGCAATTGCCTTCCTGGTGGCATCGACATGAGCGACGACAGTGGCCTCTGGCTGTTGGCGGCAGGTCCAGCCGGCGCAACCGCGCTGTACTGGGCGCTGTACCGCTATTACCGCAACACCGACAAATCACATTCCTTCGAGCACGAGACCGAAATCGAGGCGCAGCCCGTGACCGGTTCGGACCAGCAGGTGGGCCGGGTCACCGGCACCGAGGAAAAGCGCATCCGCGGTGACAACGTGTATGAGTACCGGAAACGGGTGGTGAGGGTGAAGCCGGACGGGGATTGAAAAACCTCGGACAGCGGTTCCGCCCTGCGCTACGCTGTTGCACAACCCAACAAGGAAGCAGGTTCATGCAGCGCATTAGGAGAGCAGTTGCGGGACTTCTGGTCGCCATGGCGGCAGCCTCCACGACGGGCCCCGCCCATGCCCAGAAGGTGTGCAACGTCATCGGAAAAATCGCGGGCCTGATTCCGTCGCAGGGCGTCGCCGGCTTCGGCATGACAGTGCCGCTGACCGGCTGCTCCTGCGATCACGCCATGATCTGGATTGATACCGCTACAGAAGGTGGAAAAGCCATGTACGCGGCGGTTCTTGCAGCAAAATTGAATGGCAGCCTGGTGCAGGCGACCTTCCAGGATGGCCAGGGAGCCAGCTCGCCGGGAAATGCCTCGATCGCGTTCCGCTATTTGGCCACCTGCAAACTGGCGGCGTTCGAAATGATGTAGCTGGTGTGGGCCTCGGTCCACGACCGGTCGAGACCGATGTGGAAGCCGTGGACCCACCTGCGGATCGCTGCGTGGGAGCCCTTCTGGCCACGGCCCGCCTCAGCCGGCCTGCCCCAGCCGCACCTTCAGCTGCTGGATCTCCTGTTCGCTGACCCCGATCGACTTCAGGTAGCCCTCCGCACCACCGTACTGGTTGTGCAGCGCTGCCAGGAACTGCTCCATGTTGTCCGGCGCGGTACCGGCCATGCCCGCCATCTTGCGACCGATCTCCGGGTTCTGCTTGACCAGCGCCATGATCTGCGCGTTCATCGCGCTGTCCTTCGGCTGCCCTTCCAGGTAATGCGCGGAGATCGCGTAGTTGTGCACGATCTCGGCCTTGGGCACGCCGGCCAGGTCCAGCAGAAGCCCGGCGATGATGCCGGTGCGGTCCTTGCCGGCCGTGCAATGGAACAGCACCGCACCGTCCTGCTGCGCGGCAATGCGCTGGAACACCTGCTTGAACTGCGGCTGACTGTGGCCCAGCCACTGCACGTAGGCTTCGCCCAGCGAATCCGGGAAGCTGGTCATCATCTTCTGCAGGTCCATCTTCTCGGTACCCATCAGCGAGATGCGCTGGTAGTCGAAGCGGTCGTCCCTGGCCAGCAGGTCCGGCGACTGTGCTTCCTCATCGGCGGTGCGCAGATCGATGTCCAGCTTCACGCCAGCGGCAGCCAAAGCGTCACGGTCGGCTTCGGTCAGGCGCCCAAGATCAGCGGTACGCACGAACGCATCGGCTGGAATCGGGCCGTGGCGACCTTGCAGGCCGGCGAACGTACGCACGTTCCAGGCGCCCTGCAGCGGAATCACCCGCTGCGCATCGGCAGCGACCGGCTTCACGTTGGCAGCGGCGGGCGCCTTCGCGGCGACGGCCTGCGGCGCATCAGCGGCAACAGCCGTCGCGGCCAGCGGCAGGCTCAGCATCAGGGCCAGGGCGAGTTCGGTATGGCGGGTCTTCATGGGGTTCTCCGGTCGAATCAGAAGTTGACGGCCACATCCAGGCCGAAGGTGCGCGGGTCGTTGAAGATGCCGCTCTGGCCCAGCGCCGCGCTGTTGATCTTGTAGAACAGGTGCTGCTCATCCAGCAGGTTGCGTGCCCACAGCGAGAACGACATCGTGGTGCCGGTGCCGTTGACTGGCACATCCACCAATGCCACCCGTGCATTCACCACGAACGAGCTGTCGGTGAGCATCTGGTCGTACTCGCTGGTGTAGTAGCCGTCGGACCAGTTGCCGTCCACATGGAACTTCAGTGCCGAGAAGTTGGCGAACGGCACCAGATAGTCGGCCGACAGGCTGCCCGCATTCTTCGGTGCCAGCAGCGGCTGCACGGTCACCTGCACGCCAGCGCCGAACGGGTCGGTTGCTGTCTGCGCATCGATCTTCGTGTAGGCGTAGTTGAGGCCGAGGGTGAGGTTGTCTACCGGCATCACGTTGAATTCCAGCTCCGCACCCCGGGACTTGCCATCGCTCAGTGCGTTGGTGGTGACCATGGTGGTGCGTGTTTCACCGCTGTTCGGGTCGAACGGCAGCGAGAAGTCCATCTGCTTGTGCGCGATGGTCGAATCGAACACGGCCAGGTTCAGGCGTGCACGGTTGTCCCAGAACTGCGATTTGAAGCCCAGCTCATAGGCCGTCACTTCCTCCGGACCGAAGGCCGCGTAATTGGTCGAACGTGAGTTGGCGCCACCCGCCTTGAAGCCGGTGCTGTACTTGGCATAGACCATGGCGTGCTCGCCAAGGTCGTAGGCAATGTTGACCATCGGGTCGAAGCGGCTCCAGCGGTCCTTGAACGCAAGGTTGGTGGCGGCACCGTTGACGATGTACAGGTTGCCCTTCTTGTCATCACGTGTGTAGCGACCGCCGGCGGTCAGGTGCAGGCGCTGCAGTGCTTCCGGTGTCCACGTGGCCTGGCCGAACACGCCCAGGCTGTCGGTCCACGCCTTGCTGGCACGGTCGATACGCACCCGGGAAAGATCCAGCGGATTGGTCGCGGGGTTCACCGTGTAGCTGTTGCCACCCGGCCCCCACACCAGCATGTTCGGGGTCTGTGCATTGTCGCCAGCGGTCTCGTGGTAGTAGAACGCACCGCCAAGGAACTGCACCTGCGAGGTGTTACCGATCAGCTGGAATTCCTGGCTGTACTGGTGCTGGTAGACCTGGGCCAGGCTGTAGCGGCCGAACGGCGTGCCGGCGCCACCATAGGCCGAGATCGCATCGACCAGGCCCATGTCGAACTGGCCCTGGGTCAGCTCGCGGTAGGAACTGATCGACTTCAGCTCAAGGTTGTCATTCAATGCCCACGACACATTCAACAGATGGCCGCTGGTTCGGCCGATGTTGTCTTCCTGCGGCCCGCCCAGGATGGCGCTGTCGCGGCGGTCCTGGCTGGCACCTGCCTTCTGCAGCGGGCTGAGGTAGGCGCCCGGTACCAGGACCTGGGTGTGATACGGCGTGGTGGCATCGTAGGAGCGGTCGAAGGCGTACAGCAGCGAGAAGTCATCGCGCGGCTGCCACAGCGCGCTCAGGCGTGCGCCGCGCTTGTCGTAGCTGTTGAAGTCACGCTCGCCGCGCATCGGGTTGTCGGTGGTGCCGTCTCGCTTGGCCTGCACGGCGTCGATCTTGAAGCTGACATCGCCCACCTTGGGCAGGTCCAGGTGCAGCGCACTGTTGTACCCACTGAAGTTGGACACCCCGGCGCTGACGCTGCCGCCAAACTCGCCGGTCGGCGCCTTGGTCACGATGCTCACCGCGCCGCCTTCGGTATTGCGGCCGAACAGCGTGCCCTGCGGGCCCTTCAGCACTTCGATGCGCTCCACGTCGTAGAGCATGCTGCCCAGGCCCTGCGCGCGGCCCATGAACACGCCATCGACGTAGATGCCGACGCCGGCATCGCGCGCCGGCTGGTTGGCGTCGCCGGAGGCGCCGATGCCACGGATGCCGATATTCAGTGCGGAGCTGCGGGTGGCGAACGGCGTGACCCGCAACGACGGGATGGAGCCATCGGACAGGCTGCCGAGCGAGATCGCGCTGCGATCCTTCAGCGCTTCGGCATCGACCACCGACACCGAGATCGGCGTCTCCTGCAGGTTGGTGGCGCGCTTCTGGGCGGTCACCATTACCTGGTCGAGGGCGACCACAGTAAGTGCGGCATCGGCGGACGCGCTGGCGTCGGCGCTGGGGCTGTCTTCGGCATGGGCCAGCGCCGGCAGAGCGGCGGCGATGGCGAGGGTGAGCAGCGGGCGGTGCAGCATAGCGTGGCGCATCGGACTCATTCGCGGAAGGAGAAGGCCGGCGCAGTCTGGGAGGCGGGAATTACAAATGAATGACCGTTCATTCACACCTTTTGTGACGTACTATCCCCCTCTGGACGCCCTGACCTCACGCAATGACGCCGAAATCCGCCGTAGCCCCGACCGCCGAAGATCCTGCTGCAGCCCATGCCGAGGCCCAGCGCCGGCGCATCCTCGACGCCGCCCAGAAGTGCTTCATCACCCGCGGTTTCCATGCCGGTTCCATCGGCGATATCGCCGCCGAGGCCGAGATCAGCCAAGGCTTGATGTACCGCTATTTCGCCAACAAGCGCGCCCTGATCCTGGCGCTGATCGAGCGCCAGCTGCGTCACGACCAGGCCTCGATCAGCGAGATGCCGGCGGCCTCGGACCTGGTCGATGGCCTGCTCGCGTGCTATCAGCAATGGGCGCGCGGTGAAGTGCTGCCTATTCACGGCAATGCGATTGCAAGCGTTGCGCTGTACGCGGAAATCAATGCCGAAGCCCATCGCGATCCGGAGCTGGCCGGTGTGCTGCGTACCCATGACAAGCAGACCAGCGCCGCCATCCAGGCCTGGCTGCGCCAGCGCGATGCGAGCCTTGGCCGGGTTCTGGACGAAGAGCAGATTGCCGGCCGCACCCTGCTGCTGCGGTTGCTGGTAGAAGGCCTGGCCATGCGCGCCGTGCGCGATCCCGACCTGCCACCGGAACGGGTACGCGCCCTGCTGGCCGATGCAATTGGACGCGTGATGGCGGATTGAACGGTGGTGCCGGCCGCTGGCCGCAACTCCAAGGGCAGAACTGCCCTGACTGACTCGCATCAGTTCCAGGAAGTCATCATTGCCACGCCTGTAGCTTGCATTGGCGCAGTTACATCAGTGCCAGTGCAAATCAACATCCAAGCTGCGCTTGGTTCTGGCCGCAGCGAACGATGCGGCTGCCTGCGAAGATCGAACATTCAAGCAAAGCGCACTGCAGCCGATACTTCTTCTTGGAACTCCCCCCATGGAAGAACCAGATTGTCTTTCTCACCGCCCTACCCCTACACGAC